>JANMMN010000229.1:0-6391 GCA_031373405.1 Actinomycetes bacterium | reverse complement strand
CCTGTCACGGCGGAGGTCGCCGGTTCGAGCCCGGTCGGGGTCGCCAGCACGAAGGGCGCCGCATCAGCTGCGGCGCCCTTCGGCGTTCCCGGCCCATCAGGCTCGCAGGATTGTCAGAGGTGCGGGGTTCAGGGGTACGTCGCGTCGCGCAGGGCGGCGTAGGACGCGCGCACCTCGGGCGTGGCCTCGGCCTCGACCCAGCGGCCCGACACCGCCGGCCATTCCTCCTCGCCGAGCCACGCCCGCACGGCCTGCCGCGCTGCCCCGTCGGCGACGTACTCGCCGGGGTCGGCGACCAGTACCGGACGGCCGAGCACCCGCGGCGCCACAGCGGCGACGGCGGCCGAGCGGGCAGCGCCACCGACGAGGATCACCCGGTGGACCGGGACGCCCTGCGCGACCAGGGCGTCGACCGCGTCGGCGAGGCCGCACAGCATCCCTTCGACTGCGGCGCGCGCAAGGTTGGCCGGGGTGGCGTTGGTGAGAGTGAGCCCCGCGAGATGCCCCGTGGCCGTGGGGAGGTTGGGGGTGCGCTCGCCCGCGAGGTAGGGAAGCAGGGTCACGCCGCCGGCGCCGCTGGGCGCCTCGAGCGCGAGCCGGTCGAACCCGGCGTGGTCGACGCCGAGCAGACGTGCCACGACGTCGATGACCTGCGCGGCGTTGAGCGTGCAGACGAGCGGGAGGAATCGACCGGTCGCGTCGGCGAAACCGGCGACGGCGCCGGAGGAGTCCCGGGTCGGCGTCTCGGACACCGCGAACGCTGTGCCGCTCGTGCCCAGGGAGACGACGACGTCACCGGGGCGTGCGTCGAGCCCGAGAGCTGCGGCCATGTTGTCGCCCGTGCCGGGGCCGAGGAGTACGTCGCCGTCGACGCCCCAGGATGACGCGACCGCACCGACGACGTCGTACGGCTCGACGACCAGCGGCACGGCGAGCTCGCGGCCGAACGCCCGGACGAGGAGGTCAGGTCGGTAGGAGCTCGTGCTCGGCGACCAGTACCCCGTGCCGCTCGCGTCGCCACGATCGGTCGTCAGCGTCGTGCCGCCGCGCAGCCGGGCCGTGAGCCAGTCGTGCGGGAGGCAGACGCTCGACGCTGCTCGCGCCGAGGCAGGGTCGTTCTCCGCGACCCAGCGCAGCTTGGTGACCGTGAACGACGCGACCGGCACGGAGCCGGTGGCCTCCGCCCACGTTCCGGCACCGATCTCGCGCACGAGGTCGGTTGCCGCGTCGGCCGAGCGGGTGTCGTTCCAGAGCAGCGCCGGGCGCACGACATCACCGGAGTCGTCGAGCAGCACCATGCCGTGCTGCTGACCGCCGACGGCGATCGCGCCGACGTCGGCCAGGCCACCGGCGTCCTCGATCGCAGCGCGCAGCGCGGTCTCCCACGCCTCCGGCCGGACCTCGGTGCCGTCGGGGTGCGGCGCCCGACCGGAGCGCGCGAGCGCTCCGGTCTCGACGTCGCGGACGACGACCTTGCACGACTGCGTCGAGGAGTCGACGCCCGCGACGAGTCGGCGTGCCACGCGGCTCAGGCCGTGCCGAGGACGTGCTCGAGGGTGAGCTGGTCGAGCTGGGCGTAGGAATAGCCGCGCAGGCCGGCGGCCTCGACGTCGAAGCTCGCATCCACGTCGGAGATGAGGTCGGCCACCGACTCACCGGCCGCGACGGTCGGGGTCGACGTGCCGGCGACGCGTGAGGCGAGGAGCGCATCCTGCACGCGCGGGTCGGCGCGGAAGGCCGTCGCCTTCTCTTTCAGGATCAGGTAGGTGCGCATGTTGGCCGCGGCCGAGGCCCACACGCCGTCGATGTCCTCGGTGCGCATCGGCTTGTAGTCGAAGTGGCGCGGTCCGTCGTAGTCGGAGTGCTCGAGCAGGTCGACGAGCGAGAAGGCGCTGAGCAGGTCGCCGTGGCCGAAGACGAGGTCCTGGTCGAACTTCGGTCCGTGCTGGCCGTTGAGGTCGATGTGGAAGAGCTTCTTGTGCCACAAGGCCTGCGCGATGCCGTGCATGAAGTTGAGGTTCGACATCTGCTCGTGGCCGACCTCGGGATTCACGCCGACCATCTCGGAGTGCTCGAGCTCGTTGATGAAGGCGAGCGCGTGGCCGATGGTCGGCAGGAAGATGTCGCCGCGCGGCTCGTTCGGCTTGGGCTCGATCGCGAACTTGATTCCGTAGCCCTGGTCGATCACGTACTGGCACAGGAGGTCGAGGCCCTCCTTGTAGCGGGAGAGGGCATCGCCGACGTTCTTCGCGGAGTCGACCTCGCTGCCCTCGCGACCGCCCCAGAACACGTACGTGTGCGCACCGAGCTCCGCGGCGAGATCGAGGTTGCGCAGGATCTTGCGGAGGGCGTAGCGCCGGACGTCACGGTCGTTGCTGGTGAATGCGCCGTCCTTGAACACCGGGTGGGTGAAGGTGTTCGTCGTCATCATCGGCACCTTCATGCCGGTGGGGTCGAGAGCGTCCTTGAACCTCTGGATGTGCTTGTCGCGCTCGTCGGCGTCGGCGCCGAAGGGGATCAGGTCGTCGTCGTGGAAGGTCACGCCGTACGCACCGAGCTCGGCGAGGCGGTGCACGGACTCGACCGGGTCGAGGTGGGGGCGGGTCGCGTCGCCGAACGGGTCGCGGGCCTGCCAGCCGATCGTCCAGAGGCCGAAGGTGAACTTGTCGCTCGGGCTGGGAGCGGGGATGGTCATGGTGGCCTCCGGGTGCGTGGGCTACTATTCGTTCAGCGCCCAAACATACTCCCGAGGAGGCTGGTGTGTCGACCCTTCGCCCGCGTCCCACGGACCAGGCCGACGTACGCCGCCACAACGCCGCCTCGGTGCTCGACACGGTCGCCACGACCGGGCCGCTCTCGCGCGCGCAGATCGCCGCCCGGCTCGGGCTCACCCGCGCGACCGTCGGCAGCATCGTCGACGAGCTGCTCGACGCCGGGCTCGTCAGCGAGCGCGGCACCCGGTCGATCCGCGGGGTGGGGCGGCCGGGCACCGACCTCGTCGTCGACCCGTCCGGAGGCGCCGGGATCGGCCTCGAGATCAACGTCGACGGGCTCGTCGCCGTCGTGGTCGACCTCGCTGGCGTCGTACGCCACCGGGCGAGCCGACCGGGCGACCAGCGCGACCGCTCGGCGACCCAGGTGTTGCGTTCGGCAGCGCGACTCGTCGACGGGGCGGTCGCGGCGGTCCGCGAGCAGCGACTGCCGCTGAGCGGGCTCGGTGTCGCGGTGCCGGGACTCGTGGATCTCTCCGAGCAGATCGTGCGCACTGCGCCCAACCTCGGCTGGACCGACGTGGCCGTGATCGAGCGCCTCGCGTCGTACGCCGCAGTGCCCTGGCCGGCGGTCATGACGCTCGACAACGAGGCCAACCTCGCCGCCCTCGGCGAGCTGTGGTCGGGCGGGCACCCGGGCACCGACAGCTTCGTGCTGGTCAACGGCGACGTCGGCGTCGGTGCCGGCGTGGTCCTCGACGGACGGCTGCACCGCGGGTCGCGCGGGTTCGGCGGCGAGCTCGGCCACCTCACAGTCGCGCCGGACGGGCCTGAGTGCCGGTGCGGCGCACGCGGCTGCCTCGAGCAGGTCGCGGGCCTCGACTGGATCCTGCGCCAGGCGGGCATCGCTGCACCTCGGCGTTCCGGTGTCGAGGCGGTCGCGCCTCTCCTGGCCGCGCTCGAGGCGGGCGACGCCCGCGCGGTCGGGGCTGTGCGTGAGGCAGCGGGTTCCCTCGGGGTCGGCGTGGCCGCGCTGGTCAACCTCTTCGACATCGACACCGTCGTGCTCGGCGGGGTCTTCGCGCCGCTGTTCCCCTGGCTCGACGAGCCGCTGCGCGAGGTGGTCCGCCGGCGCGTGCTCTCGACGCCGTGGGCACCGCTCACCGTGCGGCCCTCGCAGCTCGGCCGCGACGCCGCGGTGATCGGGGCGGCCCGCGCACCGCTGCAGGCGCTGCTCGCCGACCCCCTCGGCGCGATGGCCGAGACCGCCTGAGGTGGATGTCGGGGGCGTGGCGAGCGTGGGCTACGATTCCCCGGCTGCCTTCGGGCGGCACGGCCAGGTAGCTCAGTTGGTACGAGCGTCCGACTGAAAATCGGAAGGTCGGCGGTTCGACCCCGCCCCTGGCCACCACATCACTGCAGGTCAGAGCCGTAAATCGTTCTCTGCAGTGCCGCTTGGCTCGCCGCGTGTCACAAATGTGTCACACGCTTCTCAACACCTTGTCGAGAGTGGCCATGGCGTCGACGGCGTCATCTTCGAACATGTGCGCATAGATGCGTTGAGTGATGACGGGGTCGTGTCCCATCACGCCAGCGACCGCGACGACCGGCACACCTGCAGCAAGGAGCAGGCTGATTGCAGAGTGGCGGCAGTCGTGCAGCCGGATCCTGCGCAGTCCGGCTTTGGCCGCGAGACGTTGGAAGTCAGCGCTGTACGTGTCCGGGTGAACGGGCTCCCCGATCTCGTTCACGGCGAGGTAGCCGGTGTCCTGGTACGCCGTACCGGCATCGGCTCGCTCCGCGTCCTGGACCTCGCGCGTATGTCGCAACGCTTCGATCGCATAGGGGGCGAGGGGCACGCGCCGACGGCTCCGCTTGGACTTCGGGTCGCCTTCGGACACCGTCCCGCCGGCGCGACCGAGGGAGACCCGTGAACGTCGCACAGTTACGCCGGGCCGTTCGCCGTCGAGGACGATGTCCGACCATCGCAAGCCGAGCACCTCGCCGCGACGTAGCCCCGACATGGTGAGTGCCCACGCGCCCGCGAGCCGCTCCTCATGCGTGCAGGTCAGAAACGCGCGGGATTCCTCAGCGGTCCACGCCGGCATCTCCTGCTGTGGTTGGGGCATTCGGTCGACCAGCTGAGCAACGTTGCGCTGTAGCAGTCCTTCTCGCACCGCGGCGTTCAACGCCTGCCGAAGCAGGCCGAGCGTCAGGTTGACGGTCCGGGGCGCCCGTCCGGCGACGACCATCCCGTCCACCAGGTCCGCGATATCTCTCTTGGAGACTTGGTCGAGCCGCTTGGTCCCGAAGGCACGGACGGCCGGTGCCAGGCCGACGCGGTAGCCCTCGATCGTTTTGGGACGGACGGCGTGGCGCTTGGATCGCAGCCAGGTCTCGACGTACTCGTCCAGGGTCTGCTCAGACTTGGGAACATAGGAGCCGGTCGCGACCTGAGTACGAGTGCGAGCGAGGTAGGCGCGCGCCTCCGCAAGGCGGTCGAAGGTGGCCACCACCTGGCGGCGGCGACCACTCGAATCGGGTGTGCCGTCGGTCTTCACCCGGTAGCGACGGCGACCGTCCTGCAGGGTGAGAGTGGTGATCGGCTCGGTGCCCACGAAGACCTCCCAACGTTGGCTCAGTCGGCTCGATCGCGTTCAGCCATCGCGCCAAGATCTGAATGCCCACCCGATCTGGGCCTTGCTCCACCGTCGCTGCTCGCGTTCGAGCAGCGTCGCTGTCGCGTCGATTGTGCGTCCCACGTGCGACAGCGCTGGACCTCGCGAGTCCTCGCAGTGGACAACCAACAGTCAAACGGTCCGGTCGGGGTCGGACCCCTCGACGGTCGAGCCGTCGACGAGCCGGATCAAGGGCTGCGTGGGGATCTTGATGAGCTTCCCGACGTGGAGCACAGTGGTGGGCCACTCGCCGCGACGGACCAGGTCGTAGGCAAGCGAGCGGCCGATGCCGAGGACTTTCGCGGCGGTGGGGACGTCGAGGACGGGTGGGAGTTCGTCGAGCTCGGTGCGGTTCATCTCGGCCTCCGGGTCGGGTTGTCTCGGGCTAGGAACTGGTGTGTTCCCCTAACTGGAGGTGTGCACGACACGCCGGTGACACCGACCTGGTTTGGCAACGATCCGGACACGATCCGCATCGCCGTCCGCACACGTGCGTCTGCGTTCGTCTCGTACCGCTTCCTCCGAGCGGTGGGCTGGCCGTGTCGCCTCGAACACCTGGTCGGCAACCCTCGTCGCCGGCCGGCCCAGGCACCGCGGGAGTCGACGGGATGGCGGGGTCATCGACTGATCCCGTGGTCGCGTCCGTAGCTGTGCCCGCGGCTGTGGCTGCGGTGCGGTGGGTCGTGGTCGACGGTGAACGGCGCCTGGGCTCGTGCCTGCTGCGCGGGGTGGAGGCGGGGGTCGTCCGGGCCGGTGTAGGCGTTGGGGTCCTTCACGTCTCTGTTGTCCCAGGTGGCCCACTCCTGGCGGCGGCGTCGCCGAGCCTGGGTCTCGTCGCTGTCGCGCTGGGAGGTGTCGGCGTCGACGACGGCCGCGCGTTGGGTGACGGTGTCGTCCTGGGAGCCGAGGTAGGTCAGGGCACGGTCGAGGTCCCCTTCGGCCCGGCGGACGGCGTCGGTGGCGGTGGTGCGGCGCTTGCGGGCCCAGAACGGCACCCGCTCG
>JANMMN010000193.1:0-2635 GCA_031373405.1 Actinomycetes bacterium | reverse complement strand
GACGCCCTCAGGCACGATCTTGTCGTCGCTGTCGACCTCGGCCTGGAAGTAGCGGTCCTTGGAGTAGGACTTCTTGCCGCGCGAGGACATCGCGCCGAGCGAGCCCATGCCGCGATAGCTCTTGTACTGCTTGCCGTTGACGAAGATGACGTCGCCGGGACTCTCGTCGCAACCTGCCAGCATCGACCCGACCATGACCGACTCGGCACCGGCCACGATCGCTTTGGCGATGTCACCGGAGTACTGAAGGCCGCCGTCGGCGATCACGGGGACTCCGGCCGGGCGGGCGGCGAGGGACGCCTCGTAGACGGCGGTGATCTGCGGCGCGCCGACACCGGTCACCACGCGCGTCGTGCAGATCGACCCCGGCCCGACACCGACCTTCACCGCGTCGGCTCCGGCGTCGACGAAGGCCTGCGCTCCGGCGCGGGTCGCGACGTTGCCGCCGATGACCTGCACGTGCCGTGTCGCCGGGTCGGACTTGAGCCGCGCCACCATGTCGAGCAGCAGCTTCACGTGACCGTGGGCGGTGTCGGCCACGAGCACGTCGACTCCGGCCTCGACCAGCGTCGTGGCGCGGTCCCACGCGTCTCCGAAGTAGCCGATCGCGGCACCGACCATGAGTCGGCCGTCCGAGTCCTTGGACGCGTGCGGGTACTGCTCGGACTTGACGAAGTCCTTCACCGTGATCAGCCCGGTGAGCCGACCGTGGTCGTCGACGATCGGGAGCCGCTCGCGCTTGTGCTGGCGCAGCAGCAACGTCGCCTCCGCCCGGTCGATGCCGTCGTGGCCGGTGATCAGCGGCATCGGTGTCATGACGTCGCTGACCAGCGTGCTCGCCCACTCCGCGACCGGGGTGAAGCGCAGATCGCGGTTGGTCACGATGCCGAGCAGCACCTGGTCGGCGTCGACGACCGGCAGGCCCGAGACGCGGTACTGCCCGCACTTCTCGTCGAGCTCCTCGAGCGTCGCCTTCGGATGGATCGTGATCGGGTTGGAGATCATCCCCGTCTGCGTGCGCTTCACCAGGTCGACCTGGTAGGCCTGATCCTCGACCGAGAGGTTGCGGTGCAGAACGCCGATCCCACCCTGGCGGGCCATCGCGATCGCCATCCGCGCCTCGGTGACTGTGTCCATCGCTGCGGAGACCAGCGGCACGCGCAGCGAGATCTCGCGCGTCAGCCGTGAGGACGTGTCGACCTCGTTGGGGTGGACGTCGGTCTCACCCGGCAGCAGCAGCACATCGTCGTAGGTGAGCCCGAGCGCGGCGAACTTGTCAGGAATCCCAGCGTTCTCAGTCACAGAGTCCCTCTCACGACACCAGCGGTGTCAGGAGTTTACCCACCCTGAGCAGCCACCAAGCCACGGCAAGCCCGCCACCCCCAGCCCGCCCTCACCCGGCCCGCGAGCCCCAGCCCGCCATCCCAAGCGCGCCACCCGCGGTTTCCGGCGAAGCACCCGGCCGAAGGCCGGTCCCGGAACGCGAGGGCCCGCCGGGCCCGACCGGATCGGGCGCGGAGCCGGCGCCGACGCGGACGCCCCAAAGGGCGGCTGCTTGGAGGCGGAAGCAACACGGAGCCGGCCGCCGACGCGGACGCCGAAGGCGACCGCTTGGAGGCGGAAACAACTCAGCGCAGGAAGCCCCAGCGGAATCCCAGGGCGACCGCCTGGGCCCGGTCGGCGGCACCGACCTTGCGGAACAGGCGACGGGCGTGCGTCTTCACGGTGTCCTCGGACAGGTACAGCTCGCGCCCGATCTCGGCGTTGCTCTTGCCGCGGGACATGCCGTCGAGGACCTGCTGCTCGCGCTCGGTGAGCGCGGGCGGGCTGCCGGCGGGGCGTACCCGCTGCGATCGAGCGGCCGGACCCTCACGACCCGCGGCCAGGGCTAGGGAGACGGTGGCTGCGACCTCTTCACGGCTCGCGTCCTTGGCGACGTAGCCGCGGGCACCGCCGGACACGGCGCGCGCGACACCCTCGGGGTCCTCCCCCATGGTGAGCATGAGGACGGCGGCCTCCGGGTGCGCAGCCACGAGGCGCCGCGACGCCTCGACCCCGCCGATGCCAGGCATGCGGACGTCCATGAGGACCAGGTCGGGCCGCTCGATCGGGAAACGGGCGAGAACCTCTTCGCCGCTGCCGGCCGCGGTGACGCGCTCGACCCCGGGAATGGCGCCGACGGCGCGACGGATCGCCTCGCGAGCCAGGGGTGCGTCGTCACAGACGAGAACAGTGGTCATGACGCTCGAGCACGTCCTCACGCTCCAGTCGTGCCGCGGTGGTGCGACGCCGATCTAGAAGGTTGTTCGGCATCTTGGGGCGCGGACTTCAGTGTTGCTTCCGACTCCAGGCGGTCGCCCCATGGGCGACCGCGTCGGCGGCCGGCTCCGCGCCCGAACCGGTCGGGCCCCGCGGGCACTCCCGGTTCGGGACCGGCCTTCGGCCGGGTGCTTCGCCGGAGGGCGCCGTGGCGGGGTCGGGATGGCGAGTTTGCTACCCGTGGCGGGGTCGGGCCGGCGGGCCTGGGTTAGCCGGGTGGTGGTGGCGGGCTGGTGTGGTGCTACTGGGTGAGCAGGGCTGCGATGTCGGGGCGGGACAGCCAGTCGTGGGCGAGGGGGTCGGGGAGGTCGTCAGC
>JANMMN010000184.1:0-4054 GCA_031373405.1 Actinomycetes bacterium | reverse complement strand
GAGGGCGCCTTCGCCGTCCTCGGCGGTCCGGGCGGCGGCATCGCCGGCTACCTCACGCTCAAGGTCGGGGTCACGGCGCCGGGCGTAGCCGCCACGGCGACGGCGCTGCTGCGGCTCAACAACTCCACCGGTCCGGTCGACGAGTCCATCACCGTCGCGGGCCGGACCCTCGTGGTGAAGTTCGGATCGGGCCCCGTGCTGGACGTCTCGCTGTCCAACGTGAGCCTGACCATCGGGGACTTCGTCACCATCGAGGGCAGCGTCTCCTGGACCGATGGCCCCACCGAGTCGGTGTTCGCGGGCACCGGGCTCACCGTCTTCCTGGGCCAGGGCCCGTACAAGCTGGCGACCGGCGAGCTGAACCCGCTGGCGATCGGGGTGGCGCTGACCAACGGCAGCGTGGGCCTGATCCGCCGGGGCACCGGCACGGCGACGACCTACGCGCTCGTGGCGCAGGGGACCGTCAGCCTCGTCGGGATCACCGGCGTCGTGCTCACCGGCACGGTCGGCGTACGGGTGAACACGACCGGCTCGGCCATCGCCAAGCGGACCCTCACCGTCGCGGGCAGCACCGATCCCGGCGTCGAGGTGGAGTTCACCACCACCGCGGTCGTCAAGGCGTTCGAGGCCGTCGGCGCGACGCTGCAGGTGGCCGGGCAGAGCCTCGTCGGCACGTTCTCCTTCTCGCAGACCGCCGGTGGCGAGACCCTCGTCGCCGCGACCGGCGTCAGCGCCTCTATCGGCGGGGCCATCACGATCACCAACGGCACCGCGGCGTTCGTCGTTGGCCCAACCGGGCTCGCCGGCCAGATCGGTGGCGGAGTGTCGCTGAGCGTGCCTGGCGTCGCTGTGACCGGCACGTTCCGCGTCGCGGTCAACTCCACGCCGACCGCGGTGAGCCGCACGCTCACCGCCGGCGGGACGACCATCCTGCTCGACCTTCCGGCCGGCCCCTACCTGCAGGCCGAGGGCACCGGGATCGTCCTCACCATCGCCGGGCAGCAGCTCACGGCCGACATCTCGGTCACCCGGACGACCGGGCCCAGCGGCGCGGTGACCGTGCTCGCGCTGAGCGGCGTGTCGGTGACCTTCGGAGCCGGCGGCAACGGCGTGAGCCTGACCCAGGGCTCCGGGCTCCTGGTCGTGACACCGGTCGGCGTCGCGGGACGCCTCGGCGGCACGATCGCAGTGACGCTGCCTGCCGGAGTCAGCCTCTCGGGCACGCTCAGCCTGACGATCAACAGCACGCCCGCCCGGGTCACGACGTCCGCGACGGTTGGCGCGGCGACGGTGTCGGTCGACGTCCCTGCCGGTCCCTACGTCCGCTTCGACGGCACGGGGCTGACCTTCACGGTGCTCGGCCAGACCATCACCGGCAACGTGAGCATCGAGAAGGCGACGTCGTTCGGGTCCGACAAGGTCCCGGGCACGACCGGTGACGCGTCGACAGCCGACACCGCTGTCGTCAAGGTGGCCATCACCGGTCTCTCGCTCTCCCTCGGCGGGGTGCTGGCGGTCTCGAACGGCAACGCACTGCTGCTGATCCGCGCCGACGGACTCGCGGGTCGCATCACCGGATCGGTGGCCCTGACGGTCCCGCAGGTGTCGCTGTCCGGCACCCTGCTGGTCGAGATCAACACGACCGCGACCCACGTCGACGAGTCGTTCCTCGCGGCAGGCGCGGCGGCACCGCAGGTGCTCGACCTGCCGGTCGGCCCCTACCTGCGGGTCGTCGGCACCGGCGTCACGCTCTCGGTGCTCGGCCAGTCGCTCTCCGCCGACGTCGAGATCGCTCGCCGGGTGACCGCCGCCGGGACGTCCGAGGTACGGATCAAGCTGCGCAACCTCGCGCTCCGCCTCGGCGGCACTGCGGCAGCGCCGGTCGTCACGGTCACCGACGCGACGATCCCCGAGGGCGACTTCCTGATCACCTCCGCCGGTGTCGCCGGACGGCTGGCCGTCGCGGTCATCGTCGCGATCCCCGGGGTCTCGCTCTCGGGCAACTTCTCCTTCGCCGTCAACAGCACCGGCGTCGCGGCACTGGGCCTCCCGGCCGGGCCGTACTTCCGGGTCGGCGGCACGGGCGTGTCGCTCACGGTGCTCGGTCAGACGCTCACCGGGTCCTTCGTCGTCGAGCAGGTCACCACGGCCACGAACGCGAAGGTGACCAGGATCGGGATCGCCGACGCATCCCTGGTCCTCCTGCCCGGAGCCACCGTTCTCGTCCCGCCCGCGGTACGGATCTCCGCGATCAACGGGCTCGTCGTACTCACCCCGGGCGGCGCGGCCGGCTCGCTGAGCGCCTCGCTCGAGGTGACGGTTCCCGGGCTCGTCGTCGGCGGCGCACTCTCGCTCCAGGTCAACACCACAGCAGCCGCGGTCAACGAGTCCCTGCAGGTGGGCGGCCAGACGGTCGCGCTGACTGTCCCCGCCGGGCCGTACCTGCGGGTCGTCGGCACGGGACTCACCCTCGATGTCGGGGGCGACCCGCTGGACTCGACGAAGGTGCCGCAGCGGCTGCGCGGCGACATCGCGGTCGAGCGGGTGACCGTCGGCGGGCTCCCCGTGGTCCGGGTGTTCGCGGCCAACGTCAGTGCCTCGTTCGGTGACGGCACCCGCACCATCCTGTCGCTCACCGACGGTGAGGCACTGCTGCTGCTGACGTCGACCGGGATCGCAGTCAGCGCCAAGGGCACCGTCGCCGTCCTCGGCGTTCCCGGCGTCACGCTCTCCGGCACCCTCGCGGTGCAGCTCAACCGGACCGGAGGCAACGTCGACGAGACGTTCACGATCAACGGGCTGAGCAAGACCCTGAAGCTTCCGGGCTCGCTCCAGCTGCGGTTCGTCGCGACCGGTCTCACCCTCGTCGTGGGGGGCCAGTCGCTGCGGGCCGACGTCACCATCGAGAAGACGGTCGGCTCGCTGCGGGTCGTGCTCGCCAACGGCGCGCTCGTCTTCGGCACCTCTGGCGCTCCGCTCCTGTCGGTCACGGGTATCGCCGGAAACCTCACGCTCACGGCGGCCGGGATCACCGGGTCCATCGGCGGCACGGTGGCGCTCGAGGTTCCGGGGGTGGCTTTCACCGGATCGCTGCTGGTGGAGCTCGACACCGAGACCGTGGTCACGGCGGCGACCTACGTCCGCGTCAGCACAGCGCCGGCAACGCCGATCATCCTCGTGATCGCGGGGCAGCAGGTCTCCGCCGAGTTCAGCTTCGTCCGCGAGGGGACCGGCCCGACCGCTGTCGTGAGGGCGACCGTGTCGAACCTGACCGCGAGCTTCGGGGGTCTGGTCACCCTCTCCAACTGGTCGGGCTCACTGGTCATCGCCCCCGCAGGGGTCTCGGCGTACTTCTCCGGCAGCGCGACGTTCAACCTGGGTGCGGTCACGCTCTCGGGCAACCCGGTGAGCCTCCAGATCAACACGGCACCCGTGCCCGTCACCGTGCCGACCGGCGTGGGCTCGGCCACCGTGACCTTGCCCGCGGGCACGTTCGTCCAGCTCGAGATCCTCGGTGGCGTGTTGACCGTGGGGACATTCTCCTTCACCGGCAACTTCGTGTTCAGCCGCGGCAACCGGACCGACTTCGCCGACCCGAGCACGACGATCGGCAGCGCGGCCTCGTTGTCGGTCGCCACGGGTGACGTGAACGGCGACGGCAAGGTCGACGTCCTTCTCGGGACAGCGACCGGTGCGTCGCTCTACCTCGGCACCACCGCCTCGGCCTTCTCGGCGACCTCGGTGGACTTCACGGGTGGCTCGGGAGCGGTCGTGTCGGCCGCTCTCGTCGACGTCACCGAGGACGGCCTGCTCGACGTCCTCGTCGTCCGCGACGGCCAGAGCACCGTGTACGAGAACCAGGGCTTCACCGAGACGATCGTCCCCACACCAACCGGAAACACGATCGAGCGGGTCTGGCGCGTCTTCGTCACCGCGTCGCCCGTCACTATTGCGACGGGCAAGGCGACCTCCGTGGCGGTCGGGGACCTCGACGGGGACGGCTTCGCCGACCTCGCCTTCGGCGCCAGCGGCAGCACCGCGAAGACGCTGGTGT
>JANMMN010000178.1:0-1573 GCA_031373405.1 Actinomycetes bacterium | reverse complement strand
CCGCGGTCGAGGCGTACGCCGCCGGGATCCACGTCGACAGCGAGAAGATCCAGGAGGCTGCGGCCGGGATCGACCCGACCAACCCCGAGGCCTTGCAGGAGGTGCTCGCGTCGGGGGTGTTCGTCCCCGAGGACACTCCCGAGCAGCTCGCCGCGCTCGCCCGGCTCGAGGTGCTGCTCGCGCTCGTCGAGGGCTGGGTCGACGACGTCGTCACGCAGGCCTCGTCCGGTCGACTCCCGTCGGCCGATGCCCTGCGCGAGACGATGCGGCGCCGACGCGCCACGGGTGGGCCGGCCGAGCGCACGTTCGCCACGCTCGTCGGCCTCGAGCTGCGGCCGCGTCGGCTCCGCGAGGCGGCAGTGCTGTGGGAGTCCGTGCGCACCGCTCGTGGCGTCGAGGCCCGTGACGAGCTGTGGGCGCACCCCGACCTGCTGCCGACGCCGGACGACCTCGACGGTGACGAGGCGATCGACGCCTTCGTACGCCGGTCTGCCCCGCTCGACCTCTCCGCACTCGACGACCTCCCGGCAGCACCGGACCCGGGCACGACGCCCGGCATGACCGACGGCACGACCGAAGGCACGGCACCGGGCGCGACCGACGACACGGCCGAGGGCAGCACCGAAGGAACGACCGAGGCGTGAGCCTCCACGACGCCGCGCGCAGCCTGCTTGCGGCCTGGACCTGCGCCGAGCCGGGGCAGGAGGCCCTGCGTCGCGACTACGTCGCCTTCCTCGACGAGCACGCCGACGCGACGTCTCGTGCGTGCGTCGACGGGCACCTCACCGCGAGCGCGATCGTCGTGTCGGCGGAAGGATCAGGGGTGCTGCTCACGCTGCACCCGAAGTTCGACCGCTGGCTGCAGATGGGCGGGCACTGCGAGCCGGGTGACGCCTCGCTGCGTGACGCCGCCGCACGCGAGGCTCGCGAGGAGAGCGGCATCGAGGGGCTCGTGCTCTCGACGTACCCGGTGCGGCTCGACCGGCATCGGGTCGGCTGCCACGGCGGCTCGTGGCACCTCGACGTGCAGTACGTCGCGCACGCACCCGTCGGTGCCGTGCCCGCGATCAGCGCGGAGTCCCTCGACCTGCGCTGGTGGCCGGTCGACGCACTGCCCGAGGACAGCGACGACTCGGTGCGTCGCCTCGTCGCAGCCGCCCTCGCTCCGCGCCGCCCGCACTGACAACTGACTTGTCACTGGCTCGCGACACCAGAGCACCGGGTCGCACTGACAGCTGAGTTGTCACTGCCTCGGGCTCACCACAGCTGGGCAGCTGCGGGGTCGTCCGTCGCACCCCGTGGCGGCCTGTTTCGGGCGGGCTCGGTGAGATCGATCGGGTCGGGCCGGCCGGACTCCGGGGAGATCCCGGCACCGGCTCCGGTCGGCTGTGCCTCGCCGGCCGTTGCGTGATCAGCGCCGTCGACCTCACGGTCCCAGCCGCGACCGGTGGCGTGGTCGACGCCCGCAAGGAACATCCGGGCCTCGAGCAGGCGTGGGTAGCCCGCCATCCACACCTCGAAGTCGGGCCCGTGGCCGGCGACGAGCAGGTGGACCAGCTCGTGCAGGAGCACG
>JANMMN010000020.1:0-2880 GCA_031373405.1 Actinomycetes bacterium | reverse complement strand
GCTCGCCGGTCGAGGGGGCAGCGCACGACGCGGCAGATGCGACCTGCGGCAGCGGTTGTGACGGACGCGTGCGCGACTACGACCTGCCGCCCGAGTCGGACGACGGCGCGATCGACTCGCACGACTCCGACGCGATCCGCCGGCGGGTGGCGATCGAGTTCCAGGAGCACCAGACCCAGCACGGCAGGCGATCCGGCGAGTGGTCGCGCTGGGTGCAGCGCATCCTCGAGCCGGTCGTGCCGTGGCAGCAGGTGCTGGCCGCCGCCGTACGCCGAGGCGTCGGCTGGACCCACGGCCACACCGACTACACCTACACCCGCATCTCGCGTCGCCAGTCCGGTGCGGGACGGATCGTGCTGCCGGCGCTGCGACGTCCGGTGCCGGAGGTGGCCGTCGTGGTCGACACGTCCGGATCGGTCGATGACGGATTGCTCTCCCAGGCACTCGGCGAGGTCGACGGAATCCTGTCGTCGCAGGCCGTGCCAGACGGGTCGATCACGGTGCTCGCCGTCGATTCCGCCGTGCACCACGTCGAGCGGGTACGCACCGCTCGCGACGCACGGCTCGGCGGCGGGGGTGGCACCAACATGGGCGTCGGGATCGACGCCGCACTCGCGCTCAAGCCGCGGCCGAGCATGATCATCGTGCTGACCGACGGCTACACCCCGTGGCCCGCGCAGGTGCCCGCCGCGGCCGTGATCGTGGTGCTGATCGGCCGGAGCTCGGGCGAGCTCCCCTGGACGCCGCCCTGGGCGCAACGGGTCGAGTGCGTGCCCTGACGGAAGCGGTGCCCGGGGCCTTAGCCGATGCCTCCGACGGCAGGGCTCAGCCCGCGGCAGAGATTGCGCACGAGCTGCACCGAATCGCTGGGCGTGGTCGCCACCTGTGAGGCGGACAGCCAGCTCAGCCACCCCGTTTCGAGCGACCGCCGACTGGCAGGGCAGTCGTCAGGACCGGACGAAGCCGAGCAGCGCGCGCACGTCGCCTCTGTCGGCGTCACGCAGCGCCGTGATGTACCGACTGCGCACGTCAGCGGCATCGATCAGGTTGGTGCTCCCCCAAGTGAACGCTGGCTCGCCGACCGACCGCATGAGAAGGTCCGTGACCGCGCGCGAGTGACGGCCGTTGCCGTTGGAGAACGGATGGATGGCCACCAGGGAGTGATGGAGCTGGCATCCTGCCTCGTCGTGGGACATGTGTGTGCCCGCGAACCAGTACTTCGCGTCCTCGCACAGGTCGCGGACCTTGACCGCGATGGAGAACGGGTCGCAGCCGATGTTGCGTTCAGTGAGCCGGTAGTCGCCGGCCCACTTCCAGACGTCACCAAACATGGCCCTGTGTAAGCGTCTGAGCGCAAGGTCATCGAGCAGTTCCTTGGTTGTCAAGCGTGACCATCGTGCGCTGCGCAGAGCCTTGGCGATGTTCTGCTGCTCAGCGGCATTCAGGTCGGCCCGGGTGGCGATCCACGAGGGCTTGAGGCCTTCGCCTTCCTCATGAGTCAACGGCGTAGCGCCCTCAGGCTGCCACTGTGCGTTCCACGGCGCCGCATCGCCGTTAGTCATTCCAGAGCCCGGGTCGATCGACCCAGGTGGAAGCCTCGTCGGCGAGCAGTGCTTCGACCACGGACGTCTTCGTCTGCTGCGCCTCGAGCAGCATGGTGTGCTGAACGGGAGCCAGAGCCCTCGTCGCCCGCTTGCGTGCCTGCGCCTGGACGCTGGCCTCGATCGACTGCCGGGGAACCAGCGCGTAGACCAGGTCGCACCCGAGCGCGTCCGCGGCACGGCGCAGGGTGCCTAGCTGGACGCTGTCGACGCGTTCGTTGGCCTCGATGCGCACGACGGTCGATTCGGTCACTCCGAGGCGGGAGGCCACGTCCTTCGCCGACATGCCGAGCGCCTCACGGATGGCCCGAATCCAACCGCTCGCAGGCGTGGACAGGTCGCTGGAGTGACGTCGGATCAGCTCGGTGCGCTCATCCAGACGGCGTCGGGCCTGTCGCCGACCTGCCGCGGTGATGGTCCTGGCCACGACGTACGCTCCCATCGAGCATTGCAGTGCTTGGATTAGGTGACATTTCCAAGTACCATGATGCTTGATAGAACTGGTTTGTCAAGCGTTGTGATGCTTGATATCGCCGGAAACCGCGTGAAGACTCTCAACCTGCTCCTCGTCCTGCGCGGATCGGCCGTACCCGAAGACGTGCGCACTCACGATGTCGATCTCACGCCGGGGAACTCCGAAGAACGCTCCCACCCGGGCGACGACCCGGCGGTACGGATGCTCGCGCGCCGCTCCCGCCTCGTTCCAGTTCGCGTTGGGCACCACCAGGAACAGGTGCTGGGCATCCTCGGCGATGTAGGCCTTCCAGATGTCCTTGAGATCGTGGTTGTTCGTCGTCGTCCCGCCCCGCTCGACCTCGGCGAGCACGCCGCGCCCTGAGCCCAGGCGGTAGAAGAAGTCCGGCCGTGACTGGGTGACGAAGCCGTCCTGCGGCGTGAGCACGACTTCCTCGCCGAACTGGAGCTCGGTGCGCAGCAACGCGGACACGATCCGCTGGATCGCGCTGCTGGAGGCCCCATGGACGTGGGCCTCGTCGATGTCCGACGCCGAGCGTCGGAGATGGGTCAGCAGTCGTTGGGCGAGGTCGTCGACCTGTGCGAGCTCGCGGTCAGCCGTGGTGACGTCGGAGCGCACGAAGCGCGCGTACCGAACGGCCCCCACGCGGCGCAGCTTCGCAGCTGCGCCCCCGAGAAGCTAGTCACTGAGCGATGGGCGAGACCCGCGAGGGTGTGAGGCCGATGAAGGCGCCGAGGTCGGCGAGGGCTGCTGGTGTGGTCGGCAGGTGGTCGGTGAGCAGCCGCGACCGCACGATGATCGCCG
>JANMMN010000112.1:0-7100 GCA_031373405.1 Actinomycetes bacterium | reverse complement strand
GCCCCCTCGGGTGCGCTCGTGCGGCGCAGACGCGACCCGCCGACGGCGAGGGAGAGCACCTCCAGCGACGAGGCCCCCGAGCGACCGAGCACCAGCAGCGTGTCGGCGTCCTGCCAGGCGAGGTCGAGTGCCTCGGTCACCACCGACTCGATCCGCTGCGGTGCCGAGACCCGCACGACTTCGGCAGTGCTCTCGAGCCGGGCGACCATCGGCTCCACCCGCGTGCCGCGGCGGACGAGGAGGGCGACCCGCGCGCCGTCGCGGGCCACGGCCACGGCGAGCAGGTCCTTGTCGGCCACACCCTTCGGCAGTCCCATCACCGGCACCTGCGTCACCACGGCGCCCCGCACGAGCACCAGGCCCTTGCCGCGGTCGACCACCCAGACCCCACCGAGCCGGTCCCACGAGGGTCGGGAGAGCTCGGCGCCGACATAGCGGCGGGTGGCCTGCTGGCCGCCCGCCAGCCGCGCCTCCCACAGGCTGGAGCGTTCGGTCGAGAGTCCGGCCACCCGGGCGGAGTCCATCGACAGAGCGGGCATCAGCAGATCCGGCGTGGTCCTGCCGACCGGAGCAAGCTGGCCCTGTGCATCGATCGAGACGAGCCCGCGGCCGTCGATGGCGAAGGCGGTCGCGACGTCCGGCAGCACCTTCGGGTCGTAGATGGCCCAGGAGTCGACCGGCTGCACCGGCCCGGCGCCGGGGACGACGATGGGCTGCCCGCTCACCGTCATCCGGACTCCGGTGATCTCCGGCAGCTGGCGCAGGGTCCAGGTCAGCTGGGCCGAGAGCGCCTGGCGGGTCGCGTCGTCGGCCTGCAGCACAGCGTCGGTGAGCGCGACCTCGGCCACCCCGTCGACCACCGGCACGGAGTCGAGCGCGAGCCTGGTGCCCTCCGGGAAGGCGGTGCGCACTGCCGGGGCGATCCAGGACGTGGCGCCGGCAAGGAGGCCGCGCACGAGCAGGGTCGGCAACCCGGCTGCGGACACCGGGACGGTGACCGGTGCCGGGACGAGCGTGGAGAAGTCCTGGGTGAAGAAGTGCAGGTTGAAGCTGCGGAAGCCGCGGTCGATGTCGCCGGGTGCGAGGACGAGTCCCTGCGGCAGTGACGAGATGCGCCACTCCGCGTCGACCCTCGAGACGCCGTACGCCTTGAGCAGGGGTGTGCCCGGCGCAGCGACGGTGTACTGGCCGCTCCCGTCGATGGATCCCGACAACGCACCTTCGGCGGACACGACCTGGCCCTCGGTCGTGTAGGTCAGACCGGGGTTGGCGTACACGGCGACACCCGCGCCGGGGTCCCAGCCTGCGGATGCCGCGATCGTGAGGTACTGCCGCGCGATGTCGAATCCCGTGTCGACGCTCGCCGTCGCCTGCTGGAACCCACGCACGACCTCGTCGGGCTCCATCCCGGCGGCGGGCGGACGCGCGAGCACGCGGATGAGCTGGTCCTCCCCCGGGCCCACGACGGCCGGGCCCTGCTCGATCGGTCCCGACGTGGGGACGCCGGCGCAGGCCGCGAGCACCGTGGCGAGCGCGGCACAGGCCGCCACTCGGACCATCCTCATCGCGGCACCTCCTCACGCCGCGGCGTGCGGTACGGCGTGGCCAGCGAGGCCTGCACCCGCGCACCGGCGTCGGACGGCTCGAGCGGGAGCGGAGACTCCTCGAACGCCCCGTTGACCTTGGCCGGCAGGGTCAGGCGGAAGTTCGCCCCGTCACCCGGGGCGCCCCACGCCTGCAGCCAGCCGCCGTGCAGGCGAACGTCCTCGAGCGCGATGGAGAGCCCGAGCCCGGTGCCGCCGATCGTCCGGGCCCGCGCGGGGTCGGCCCGCCAGAAGCGGTTGAAGACGAGCGAGGACTCACCCGGTTTGAGACCCACCCCGTGGTCACGCACCCCGACGGCGACGGCGTCGGCCGACATCGCGACCGTCACCTCCACCGGCCGACCCTCACCGTGCTCGATCGCATTGAGGACGAGGTTGCGCAGCACCCGGTCGACCCGCCGGGCGTCGGCCTCCACGAGGCACAACGACGACGGCGTGCTGAGCCGGACCTCGGTCTGCATGCGCTCGGCGACCGGGGCGGCTGCCTCCACCACGCGCTCGACGAGCACACGCAGGTCGACCGGGTCGGGATCGAGCACGGCAGCACCCGCGTCGAATCGGCTGATCTCGAGCAGATCGGTCAGCAGCGACTCGAACCGGTCGAGCTGGGTCTGGAGCAGCTCCGCGCTGCGGGCCGTGACCGGGTCGAACTCCTCGCGCGACTCATAGAGCATGTCGGCGGCCATGCGCACGGTGGTGAGCGGCGTGCGGAGCTCGTGCGACACGTCGGACACGAACCGCTGCTGCACCCGCGAGAGCGACTCGAGCCGTCGGATCTGCTCCTGGAGGTTGGCGGCCATGGCGTTGAACGACGTGGCGAGCAGCGCGAGGTCGTCCTCGCCACGGACGCGCATGCGCTCGGTCAGGTGACCCGCGGAGAACTTCTCAGCGGTCCGTGCCGCGAGGCGCACCGGCGAGACCACCTGACGCGTGACCACGTACGCGATGCCCCCGAGCGTGAGTACCAGCAGGACGCCGACGAAGAGCACGGTGCGCTGCACCAGGTCGAGCGTCGACTCCTCCTGGGTGAGCGGGAAGACGTAGTAGAGCTCGTAGAGCCCGACGCCCGGCACCGTGAGCGGTGCGCCGACAGCAAGACCGGGCACCGTCAGGTCGTCGAGGTAGCGGATCTCGGTGTAGGTCCACGACTGCTGCTGGTCGGCCTGCACGGCCGAGCGCAGATCGAGCGGAACGCTGGACTCGGCCACGTCGTTGGTCGTGCGCTCCGGGGTGTCACCGCGCTTGGGCGGCGAGGCCAGCAGCAGCACCTCGTAGAGGCGCGGGCTGCCGGCGCGCTGGGCGAGTGCGCGGGTCACCGTGTCGACGAGCTGGGTGGCCGACGGCGTGTTGGGCCCGGTGTCGGCGGCCGAGAGCAACCGCTGGGCCTCGGCCGCGCCGCTCCCCGCCTCGACGATGGACGCGCGCTCCTTCGCATCGATGAGACCCGACGTGATGCGCCCGAGCAGCAGGATCCCGACGAGCCCGACGACCAGCAGCGAGAGGGCGAGGGTCGTGGTCACCACGCGCAGCGACACCGAGGTGCGCCAGGCCTGACGGGGTCGGCGTACGACGGCCTCGATCCGCTGTCGCAGCACCGACTCGCGACTCATGCGGTCACATCACCCGCAGGAGGCGTCATGGCGGACCGGCCTTGTAGCCGACACCGCGCACGGTGACGACGATCTGGGGACGCTCGGGGTCGTGCTCGATCTTGGAACGCAGTCGCTGCACGTGGACGTTGACCAGCCGCGTGTCGGCCGCATGGCGGTAGCCCCACACCTCCATGAGCAGGATCTCGCGGGTGAACACCTGCCAGGGCTTGCGGGCCAGCGCGGCGAGCAGGTCGAACTCCAGCGGTGTCAGGGAGATGGCTTCGCCGTCGCGCTTGACCGAGTGGCCGGCGACGTCGATGTCGAGGTCGCCGATGCTCAGCGACTCGGGGCCGGGCGAGTCGGTGCGACGCAGCCGGGTGCGGACGCGAGCGACGAGCTCCTTGGGCTTGAACGGCTTCACGACGTAGTCGTCGGCTCCGCTCTCGAGACCGAGGACGATGTCGACGGTGTCGGTCTTGGCGGTGAGCATGACGATGGGCACCCCGGACTCGGCGCGGATCGAACGGCACACGTCGATTCCGTCCCGGCCGGGGAGCATGAGATCGAGCAGCACCAGGTCGGGCTTGTACTCGCGGAACGCCCCCAGCGCCTTGGCCCCGTCGGAGCAGAAGAAGGGCTCGAAACCCTCCGCACGCAACACGATCCCGAGCATCTCGGCCAGAGCGATGTCGTCGTCGACGACGAGCACCCGTCCTTTCACGCCGTTCATCGTCCCACCCGTCTCACCCTCGTGTCGCCGGTCGGCCAGCTTCCTCACCGCCATGATGGTGGCCCGAGGGCACCCGCGCGAGCATCGAGCACTGTTTCCGTCCGACGCGCGGGAGGGTAGGGACGTTCCCGCGGCCACCTCGAGGCCGGCCCGGAGCGGGTCGAGCGGAGGACCTGCCGCCCGCTCTGGCACGATCAGGACGCGACCTGGAGCGCCCGGCCCTGGTTCGCGGACAGCCCGGCGGGAAGGGATTGCGGCAGCGCCATGAGCGACACGAGCAGCAACGACGAGGTCGTCGGCCAGCAGGATGCCGCGCCCGGGGCGAGCCCGAGCGACACGGGCTGGATCACCCCCGACCCGACGCAGCCCGTCGACACGACGCCCACCACGGCGGTCCCCGCCGAGACGACCCCGTGGTTCAGCAGTCCCACCGCGGTGGACCCGGCTCCCGCCTATCCCGCTCCCGCCTATCCCGCTCCCCCGGATCCCACGACCGCGTACCCACCTCCCCCTTATCCGCCCGTTCCGCCCGCCATGCCTGGGTGGGTCGCCGGGACGGGGCAGTACGGAGCGCCGCAGTACGGCGCTCCGCAGTACGCCGCTCCGCAGTACGGCGGCGGCCAGCTCCCGGGCGTGGCGGGGTGGGGCGCGGTGCCACCAGCGCCGAAGCCAGGCGTCGTGCCGCTGCGCCCGCTGGGCGTCGGCGAGATCCTCGACGGGGCGATCAGCTACATCCGACGCGACCCGAAGACGGTGCTCGGCATCTCCGCCGTGATCGCGCTCGTGCTGGCGCTGTTCCAGTTCCTCGCCCTCGTCGCGACGTCCGGATCGCTGCGCGTCGGATCGGGGTCCGGGTCGGGCCTCGACGCGATCGCCGGCTCGATCGGCTCGATCACCGCGACCCTCGTCCAGACAGTGATCGGCGGGGTGCTCGGGGTCCTGGCGACCGGGCTGCTCACCGTCGTGATGGGCCAGGCGGTGCTCGGCGCGCGGGTCACCGCATCGCAGGCGTGGGCGCGCACCAAGCCCCGGTTCTGGCCGCTGCTCGGGCTCACCCTCCTGGTCTCGCTCTGCGTCGGTGCCGTGGCCGCGCTCGGCATCGGCCTCGCCGTCGGACTCGGCTACCTGCTCGGCAGCGCGGTCAACATCGGGCTCGGCGTCGTCGTCGGCGTCGGTGTCGCGATCGCCACGGCCGTGCTGGGCACCTGGCTCTACGTCAAGCTGCTGCTCGCCCCCGTGGCCCTCGTGCTCGAGAGCGCCCCCGTCGGACGGGCGATGCGGCGCTCGTGGGACCTGGTCTCAGGCGCCTGGTGGCGCACGTTCGGGATCTACCTGCTCGGCCAGATCCTGGCGACGATCGTCGCCTCGGTGCTGGCCATCCCGTTCTCGATCCTCGGCGTGATCAGCTCGCTCGGGTCGTTGGAGGACGGCGGTGGCCTGCCGCTGAGCTACACGATCTCGATCACCCTCGCCACGCTCGTGTCGAGCATCGTGGTGATTCCGTTCGCCGCCGGCATCGTCGCGCTGCTCTACATCGACCGCCGGATCCGGCGCGAGGGCCTCGACATCGAGCTGGCCCGCGCGGCCGGCGTCGGGGGCTGATCGACCGGTGCCTCTGCTGTCACTGCTGTCCGGCACGGGGCGGGTCCCGATCGACGTCCCGATCATCCTCGAGCGCGACGATGCGGCCCGGCTGGCCCGCATCGAGCTGGCCTCACCGGCCTATGCCGGGGAGGACGAGCCCTGGGTGCAGCGGGTGATCCGCTGGCTTTTCGAGCGCGTCGGCGAGCTGCTCGACCGCGCTGCCGGGACCTCGCCGCTGGGCTGGTTCGGCCTCCTGGGCATCGCCGTGCTCGTCGTGCTCGTGGTCGTGGTCGTACGCCGCCGCACCGGGGCACTGAATCGGAGTGCCAGCCCGGAACTGTTCTCCGAGGGCGGATTCCGCTCGGCGGACCAGTACCGCGGCGACGCCGAGCGCTTCGCCGCCTCCGACGCCTGGGCCGAGGCGGTCCGCGCCCGGCTGCGGGCCGTGGTCCGCGACCTCGAGGACCGTGGGCTCGTCGACGTACGCCCCGGTCGCACCGCTGACGAGGTGGCGCGCGACGCGGGACGCGTGCTGCCTGCTGCCGCAGCCGACCTGCGCGTGGGCGCCCGGATCTTCGACGACATCTGGTACGGCGGACGCCCGGCCGACCCGGCGGCCTACCGCCGCATCGTCGAGGTAGACGCTGCCGTGACCTCGGCCCGGCCGGCGGCCGCCGCCGCCCACGACGCCGGGTTCGTGCTCCCGCGATGAGCCGGACCGAGGCGACCGTGCCCTCTACGGGGCCGCTCCTGCGCGGCCGGCTGCGTGCCAACCGCGGGCTCATCCTCGTCGGCGTGGGCGTCATGGTCGTGGTCGTGCTGCTCGCGTTGGCGCAGAGCAGCCGGGTCCGCGGGCTGCTCGACCCGCGAGCCACGGACCCGTCGGGCTCGGCCGCGCTCGCGACCCTGCTCGCCGAGCAGGGGGTCACCGTGGTGCCGGTGACCGACACGGCCGCGGCGGTCCGCGCGATCGAGGCTGCCGGAGGGCGAGCGACGCTCCTCCTGGCACCGACGGCGTCGGTCTCGCCACGGATGCTCGACGCGATCAGTGCCGCACCGACTGCCTACCGCGTGCTGCTCGCGCCGTCCCCCGAGACCCTCGCTGCGCTCGCGCCGAGCGTCACGCAGACCGGCGGGCGCGACTCGAGCGACGAGATCGACCCCGGGTGCGCGTGGGACGTCGCTGCCCGAGCGGGAGCGCTGCCCGCGACCGGTCCCACCTACACCTCGTCCCAGGCGGGTGGCGTGTCCTGCTGGGACGGCTCGGTGCTCGAGCTCACTGACGAGCGCACCACCACCGTCGTCGGCGCCGTCGGCGCCTTTACCAACGACAAGCTCGACGAGTCGGGCCACGCAGCGATGAGCATGGGGGTGCTCGGTCGCAGCGACACCCTGGTCTGGTGGCTGCCGTCGGCCCTCGACCCCCTGGCGTTCCCGGAGGAGGTCGAGGTCGGCATCGCCGACCTCGTGCCCCCGTGGGTCCGTTGGGCCCTGCTGCAGATCGCCGTGGCGACGCTGATGGTCGTCTGGTGGCGCGGGCGGCGGCTCGGCCGCATCGTCGTCGAGCCGTTGCCGGTGGTCGTTCGCGCC
>JANMMN010000109.1:0-16561 GCA_031373405.1 Actinomycetes bacterium | reverse complement strand
AACGCAGCAGCAGGACGAGCACCAGCAGCACGACCCCGAGCACCAGCGGGATGACGCGGTCGCGCCCGGTCTTCTGGGCGTCACGCTCGTCGACCGCCTGTGCGCTCGTGCCACCGACCAGCGCCGTCCCCGAACCGGCCGCGTCGAGGTCGACGCGGAGCCGCTCGACGGTCGCATACGCCGCGTCGCTGTCGGCCGGGTCGGCGAGCGTCACGCCCAGCACGGCCCACTCCTCCGACGCCGGACCGGGACGCACCGACGCCACTCCGGCGTCGGCCTCGAGCGTGCTCGTGACCGAGGCGACGTCCGCAGGCGGCGTGAGCACGGTGGTCTCCGAGCCGGTGCCCGCGGGGAAGTGCTTCGCAACGATGTCGCGGCCCTCGATCGACGCGACCGAGCCACGGAAGGAGTCGGTGATCGCCTGCCCGAGCGAGAACTGGGTGAGACCGAGGCAGAGCACGGCGAGGACGGCGAGGCCACCCACCCAGACGCGGCGCGGATGGCGCGCGACCCGGCCGCCGAGGCGGTCCCACGCGCCGTGACCGGTCGACTCCTCGGTGCCCCAGCGCGGGACGAAGGGCCAGAAGACCCGGCGCCCGGAGACGAGCATGAGGGCGGGGAGCAGGGTGAGGGCGGCGAGCATGGCGCACAGGACCCCGATGGCACCGGCCGGTCCGAGTGCGCGCTGCCCCGGCAGGACCGCGGTGAGCAGGCAGAGCAGAGCGAGGGCGACGGTCGCCGCGCTCGCGACGATCGCCGGGCCGGCGCCGGCGAGGGCGGCGGCCATCGCGTCGCCGCGGTCGGGATAGCGACGCAGCTCCTCGCGATAGCGGGCGACGAGCAGCAGGGCGTAGTCGGTGCCCGCGCCGAAGACAAGAACGAGCACGATTCCCGCGATCTGGCCATCGACGAACAGGCCGCCCTGCTCGACCAGTGCGGTCATGCCGGCCCGGGCGAGGAAGTCGGCGAGGAACACGGTGACCAGCGGCAGCAGCCAGAGGAACGGGCTGCGGTAGGTGAGCAGGAGCAGGATCGCCACGACCAGGGCCGTCGCGATCAACAACGTGCCGTTGATCCCGGCAAAGACCCCGACCAGGTCGGCGGTGACGCCCGCGCCCCCGGTGACGCGGACGGTGAGACCGGCCGCGTCGCCTTCCTCGACGATCTCGCGGATGGTGGCGACATCGGTGGCGAGCGCGTCCGGGTCGAGCGAGGTCAGCGGGACGACGAGCAGCACCGCGGCACCGTCGTCGCTGGGGACCGGTCCGGTCACCTCGCCGACACCCACGCCGTCGGCGGTGATCGCGTCGCGGTCCGACGTGACTCCAGCGAGGTCGGCGGGGGTCAACCCACCGGTGCGCTCGTAGACGATGACGGCGGGGATCTGGTCCGTGCCGGGCAGGGTGCGCAGAAGCTCGGCCACCTGGGTGGACTCGGCTCCCGGGGCGAGCGCCGCGAGCGGGTCGGAGGTCTGCACCTGCTCGAGCCGACCGGCCAGCGGAGCGGCGAGCACCAGGGCGACGAGCCACAGGCCGAGCACGGCGAAGCGCGCCCGTCGACCGGCCGGCCAGGCGAGCACACGGCGAAATCCACGCAGGTCAGGGCCCCCGGGACTGCGGTCGTGGGGGCTCGTCGCGGACGAGTCCGGCGTCACGGTTGCAGACATCCCCCCATCGTAGAATCGCGCCACACGTTGTGCATCCGGGGGGCGGGGAGCGGACACCCCCGGCCCTCCGCCGCCGACCTGAACGACCGCTCCGCGGACCGCACCAGGTCAGCCCGAACGCATCCGCCAGGCGTCGGTGACCAGCTCCTCGAGGCGCTCGACGTCCACCTGCTCGAGCCGTAGCAGCACCAACGGCCACCCGTCGTAGGACGTCGTGGCGAAGAAGACGTCCGGCTCCCCGAGGAGCAGAGCCTGCTTCTCCCCCTCGTCACCGACGTAGAGCACCGCGATGTCGGTCCGGATCGTCCGGCGCTGCCCCGGGAGCCGTTCGGGGTAGGACCAGACGAAGCCGCTGCCGCCCACCCGGAAGTCGAACCCGTCGCTGTCGACCTCGACGACGCCGCCGAGTGCCGCGGCGATCCGCCGTACGTCGTCCGCGTCACTCATCCGGACCCGCAGCAACCTGGGTACTGTCGTCGTGCATGGCCATGCCGGAAGGCTAGCGAAGGACGCGGGTCCGGCCGAGAGGACCGCACGGGACTCGTGCGGGTCGTACGCTCGGCCGATGGCGAAGTACTTCGACGTCCACCCGGAGAACCCGCAGGCCCGGTCGATCGCGCAGGTCGCCGACATCGTCCGCGAGGACGGGCTGATCGCCTACCCCACCGACTCGTGCTTCGCCCTCGGCATCCGGCTGGGCAACGCGCACGGTCTGGAGCGGATCCGCGAGATCCGCCACCTCGACTCCCAGCACCACTTCACCCTGGTGTGCAAGGACTTCGCCCAGCTCAGCCAGTTCGTGCAGGTGAGCAACACCGCGTTCCGTGCGATCAAGGCGAGCACCCCCGGCAGCTACACCTTCATCCTGCCGGCCACCAAGGAGGTGCCCCGGCGATTCATGCACCCCAAGAAGCTCACGGTCGGGGTCCGCATCCCGAGGCACACCGTGGTGCAGGCGCTGCTCACCGAGCTGGGCGAGCCGGTGCTGTCCAGCACGCTGCTGCTGCCCGGCGAGGACGAGCCGATGACCAACGGATGGGAGATCAAGGAGCGGCTCGACCACCAGGTCGACGCCGTCATCGACTCGGGCGACTGCGGCCTGGACCCGACCACGGTCGTGGACCTCTCCGGTGCGGAGCCGGAGGTCGTGCGCGTCGGTGCCGGCGACCCGTCCCGGTTCGAGTAGGCGCGCGCTGGGCTCTCAGGCGACCGAGCGGATGCGGGTGACGAGCACGGCCGAGAGCAGGGTGATCACGGCGGTGAGCAGGTAGAGGCCGGTGTAGCCCATCGCACCGGTGACGATGGGGGCGGCGATCACGGGAGCGAGCACCTGCGGTGCGGCGTTCGCGATGTTGATGACGCCGAGGTCGCGGCCACGGTCGATCGCGCGGGGCAGCACCTGCGTGACCAGCGCCTGGTCGACCGCGAGGTAGGTGCCGTTGCCGAGGCCGAGGATCAGCGCGGCGACCATCGCGGCGGGGAAGTTCGGCAGGAGCGCGAGCATCACCGCTGCCGATGCCATGACGACGCTCGCCGCGATCACGTACACCTTGCGCTTGCCCGAGCGGTCCGACAGCGTGCCGAACACCACGGCAGTCAGGATCGTCCCCAGCGCGTAGAGGCCGATGAGGATGGCCTGGCCCTCCTCCGGGGTCGGCGCGGTGACCAGCACCACCTCGTCCTGCAGCCAGAAGAGCAGGTAGAGCGTCGCCATGGCATTGCCGAGCATCATGAGGAACCGGGTGATCCAGGCCCACCCGAAGTCGGGGTAGAGCCGCGGCGAGACCCAGAATCCCCTGAGCCACGGCCCGAGCTCGAACGCCGGCTGCTTCGCCTTGGGGAGCGGGAGGTCACGGGTGCGCAGGACGAACGGCAGCACGAGGACGACGAGCAGGACCGCCGTCAGCACGATGCCCGCGCGCAACCCGGTGACCACGAAGGACACGAGCGCGACCCCGAGCACGACGCCGAGCGTCTGCGCCAGCCCGACCCACCCCGATACCCGGCCCCGCTGCGTCACCGGCACCTGGTCGGGGATGGTGGCGGTGAGGCCGGCGTAGGCACCGTTGATCGCGGCCTGGCAGCCGAACCAGACGAGCGCGAGGCCCACCACGGTGCCTTGGAAAGACAGCGCGACGATGCCCAGCGCCCCGAGCAGCGCTCCGTAGAGCACCCATGGCTTACGCCGGCCCAGCCGCGAGGTCGTGCGGTCCGAGAGCGCGCCGGCGAGCGGGTTGAACACGATGGAGGCCAGGGCACCGGCAGCCGTGATCCACGCCAGCGCTGCCTCCTTGCCGTCCGGCGACACCTCCTGCGCGAGGCGGGGCAGCAGGGTCTGGATCGGCGTGTAGAACGCCAGCATGATGCCGAGGTTCGCCAGCACGATCGCCACGACGTAGCCGCGACGCACGGGGAGGGTCGGCTCCGCCAGGGCGTCCGGTGCCACGTTCGTCCCGCGGTCGCTCATGGCGTGCCGCCGAGGAACGAGCGATACCACGCGAACGAGGCTTTGGGGATCCGACGCTGGGTCGGGTAGTCGGTGTAGACGAGGCCGAAGCGGGGTCGGTAGCCCTCGGCCCACTCGAAGTTGTCGAGGAACGACCAGACGAAGTACCCACGCACGTCGACCCCCTGATCGATCGCCGCGCCCACGGCCGCGATGTGCGAGCGCAGGTAGGCGACCCGGCGCGGATCGTCGACCGAGGGCACGTCACCCTCGACGAGCACATCGGGCACCGCGACGCCGCTCTCCGTGACCATGACGGGCGGGAGCCGGTCGCCGTACCGCTCCTTCTGCGCCACGAGGACCTCGCGCAGGCCGTCGGGAACGACCGGCCACCCCATGTCGGTGGTCTCCGCGGACGGGAACGCCTTGAGCTCGAAGGGCAGCGGGTTTCCCTCGCCGGGAGCCGAGACGAGGGTCGGGTTGTAGTAGTTGATGCCGAGGACGTCGAGCGGGGCGCTGATCAGCTCGAGGTCGCCGTCCAGAACGCACGACAGGTCGACCGGGATCCCGGTGGCCCCGGGGCCGGGATAGGTGCCGAGCAGGACCGGGTCCATGTAGGTGCGGTTCTGCACCGCGTCGAGCGCCTCCGCCGCGGCGCGGTCGGCCGCGGAGTCGGACTCCGGGTGCACCGGGGACAGGTTGTGGGTGATCCCGACCCGGGCTCCAGGCAGGGCGGCGCGCAACGTCTGCACTGCGAGGCCGTGGCCGAGGAGCAGGTGGTGCGTCGCGCGGAACGACCCGACGAGGAGTGCCTGACCCGGCGCGTGGGTGCCGAAGCCGTAGCCGAACGTGGCGGACACGACCGCCTCGTTGAGGGTGATCCAGGTGTGCACGCGATCGCCGAGCCGCTCGGCGACGATGCCGGCGTACTCCGCGAACCGGTAGGAGGTCTCACGGTCGAGCCAGCCGCCGTTGTCCTCGAGCGCCTGGGGCAGGTCCCAGTGGTAGAGGGTCAGCACGGGCGCTATCCCGTGCGTCAGCAGCTCGTCGTCGACGACCCGGTCGTAGAAGTCAAGCCCGCGCGGCTCGACCGCACCGGCGCCGGTCGGCACCACGCGTGGCCACGAGACCGAGAAGCGGTACGCGTTCACGCCGAGGTCGGCCATGAGCGCGACGTCGGCCGGCATCCGTCGGTAGTGGTCGCACGCGACATCGCCGTTCTCGTCGTTGGCGATCCGTCCCGGCGTATGGCTGAAGGTGTCCCAGATCGAGCGGCCCCTGCCGTCGGCGTACGCCGAGCCCTCGATCTGGTACGACGCCGTCGCCGTCCCCCAGAGGAAGTCCGCGGGATAGGAGGCGCGGGTCCGCCCGTCCGCGGCGGTGGCTGTGTCGTCCATGGCCGCACCCTGCCATCTCGGCCCCGGCCCGTGCGCGCGAAAGCGGCGAGTGGGCAGACACGCGTGTCGTCGGCGCTCAGCTCGTCGGGACGACGACCGTCTTCGCCGTCTTGTCGTGCAACGCCTGCCGCCACGGCTTGTCCCACAGCGGCCACAGGTAGTCGATGATCGTGAAGAACCCGCCCGCCACCAGGGATCCGACGGTGTAGGTGCCCCAGCGCACCGTGGCCTGCACCCAGGACAGCGGGGCGTCCTGGGCGAGCGGACGGATCCGGAGCCCCATCGCGCGCTTGCCCAGGGTGCGTCCCCAGAGCACGTTCTGCGGCACCTCGTAGAGGAACGTGACCGCCGCAGAAACCAGGGAGAGCGTCACGGAGATCGAGAGCAGCTGCTCCTGGAACGCGTCGAGGGCGGCCTGGGACGGTGCGGCGCCGTCCGGCACGGAGTCGAGCAGGTCGCCGAAGGCGGGCCAGAGCAACCATCCGAGCACGGGTGCGACGAGCACGGACTCGACGAGGGTGTCGAGGATCCGAGCGAGCGCACGAGAACCCCAGGTGGCCAACGGGAACGTCGCGACGGGCGCCCCAGCCGGAGCGCCGTAGGGGGCGCCGTACGCCGGCCCTCCCGGGGTGCGAGGAGGCGGCATCGGCACCGGAGCGAGCGGATCGACGCCCACGGACCCGACCGAGGCGGCACCCGCCGCCGGTGCTGCATCAGCCGGCGCCGCCGCCGACGCACCCCACCGCTGCCCGTCCCACCACCGGACGTATCCCCCGCTCGAGAACGGGTCGGGATACCACCCCGGCTGCATCGACATGCCCCGACCCTACGTGCCGACCCCGCCAGTCACAGATTCCCGCGGATCTCCTGCTCACGCTCGATCGCCTCGAAGAGCGCCCTGAAGTTGCCCTTGCCGAAGCCGAGCGAGCCGTGCCGCTCGATGAGCTCGAAGAACACGGTGGGCCGGTCCTGCACGGGCTTGGTGAAGATCTGCAGCAGGTAGCCGTCCTCGTCCCGGTCGACGAGGATGCGCCGGGCCTTGAGCTCCTCGACCGGCACCCGCACCTCGCCGATGCGCGCCCGCAGCGCGGGGTCGTCGTAGTAGGAGTCCGGGGTCTCGAGGAACTCGACGCCGGCCGCGCGCATGGCGTCGACTGTGGCGAGGATGTCGCCGGTGTTCAGGGCGACGTGCTGCACGCCGGGACCGCCGTAGAACTCGAGGTACTCGTCGATCTGGCTCTTCTTGCGTGCGACCGCCGGTTCGTTGAGCGGGAACTTGACCTTGCGGGTGCCGTCCGCGACGACCTTGCTCATGAGCGCGGAGTAGTCGGTGGCGATGTCGTCGCCGATGAACTCGGCCATGTTCGTGAAGCCCATGACGCGGTGGTAGAAGTCCACCCAGGCGTCCATCTGGCCGAGCTCCACGTTGCCGACGCAGTGGTCGACACCCTGGAAGTAGCGCCGTACCGGCGGGGCGACCATGGGTGCGCGGGCGACGAAGCCGGGCAGGTAGGGACCGTCGTAGCGCGAGCGGTCGACGAGGGTGTGCCTGGTGTCGCCGTACGTCGCGATCGCGGCGAGCACGACGCTGCCGTGCTCGTCGGTGACCTCGTGCGGCTCCAGCAGCCCGGTCGCACCGTGGCCGACCGCGTAGGCGTACGCGGCACGGACGTCAGGCACGTCGAGAGCGAGGTCCATGATCCCGTCGCCGTGCGTCGCGACCCGGGCCGCAGCCGCGGCACCGGCGTGCACCGGACCGACGAGCACGAACCGCGCCGACCCGCTCGACAGCACGTAGGTGGCGTGGTCACGGTCTCCCTGCTCGGGCCCGCGGTAGGCCACGACCGCCATGCCGAACGCGGTGGAGTACCAGTGCGCGCCCTGCTTGGCGTTGCCGACGGCGAAGACGATGGCGTCCATCCCGCGCACGGGGAAGGGGTCGGGCGCGGCCGGGTCCGCGGTGACGGCGGCGGCGTGGGCGGTCTGGGTCATAGCCGCAGAGTGACGATGACGGGACCGACCCGGCAACCCGCCCAGGACACGTCCCGCAACCTGCCCGGAATGGCTAGGGTGGCGCTGATCTCACTGGTCAGATCGTCCAGCACTCGGTAGAGGGAGTGGTCGAGATGCCTGAGCCCGTTCCGGTCGACCGGACGGATGCCGCGATCCTCGCCCTGTTCGCGGAGGAGCCGCGCATCGGCGTCCTCGAGGCCAGCCGACGGCTGCGCCTGGCCCGCGGCACGGTGCAGGCCCGGCTCGACAAGCTGTCCAGCCGCGGCATCGTCGTCGGCTGGGGACCCGACATCGATACCTCGCTGCTCGGCTTCCCCGTCACGGCCTTCGTCACCCTCGAGATCACGCAGTCCGGTCACGACGGCATCGGCGTGCTCCTCGCCGAGATCCCCGAGGTGCTCGAGGTGCACACGATCACGGGTAGCGGTGACCTCCTCTGTCGCGTCGTCGCGCGCTCCAACGCCGACCTGCAGAGGGTGATCGACCAGGTGGTCTCGACCGACGGCGTCGGTCGTACGTCGACCGTGATCGCCCTCGCGACACAGGTGGCCCACCGGGTCCTCCCCCTGGTGCGGGCGGCGGCGAGCGCGGCGGACCCGGGCTGACTGCTCCGAACGGAGGCACCTCGACGCCCGCCGCTGCGGTAACGGGCGCTGCGCGCCGATGAAGATACGGTGGCTCGGGTCGGGGTGCCAGCTCCTCGACCCGGTCGACATCCCCGAGCCGGCGACACCGACGCAAGGACCTTCCCCCATGAGCCTGCTTCCGGTACGACGCACCGCCGCGGCACTCGGGGTGGTGGTGCTCGCGAGCACACTGAGCGCCGCACCGGCGTACGCCGACACGACGACCGCGCCGGCCGTGACCGCCCGCGCGGCTGTCCTGCCCGCAGCTGCGCGCGCCGCGAATGCCCGGATCCGCAAGGTGCTCCCCGTCCGCGTGGGCGCGACCAAGCCGCTCGGGCGCAACCGGGCTGTCCAGGTCATCGACGCGGCCAGCGGTGCGGGGATCTACGGCACCCGGGGCTCGGTGCCGATGCGTGGCGCGTCCGTCACCAAGCTGGCGACAGCGGTGGCCTCGCTCCAGCTGCTGGGCACGACCACCCGCTTCCCGACCAAGGTCGTGACCGGCCGCACCAACCGCGAGGTCGTCCTCGTCGGCGGCGGCGACCCCCTGCTCACCAGCGCGCAGCTGAGGAACCTCGCCCGCGACACGGCTGCCGCCCTGCTCTCGACCCTTCCGGCACCAGCGCCCGTCGTGACCCCGAGCGCCACCCCGACCGACACGCCGTCCGGATCCCCGAGCGCGTCCCCGTCGGTGTCCGCCTCAGCGTCCGCGACCGCGACCGGGACCGCGACACCGTCAGCGCCACCGACCACGTCGCCGAGCCCGACGCCGCCGGCCGCTCCGCCGACGGCGCCGATCGCCGTGAACGTCACCGTGGCCGTCGACGACACCCTCTACCCGGCACCGACCCGCGCCCCGGGCTGGACCACCGACTACGTGCCCTACGTCGTGACCCCTGTGCGCCCGTTGGTGCGAGACCTGCGCAACAGCAACGACACCAGCGTCGACGCCGCGGCGTACTTCGCCGAGGCGCTCCAGGTGTCGCTGCGCTCGCTGGTCTCGGCGCGCACCGACCTCGTCGCAGCCGTGCGGTACTCCGGCCGGCTGGCCTCCCCGCCCGGCGCCCGGGAGCTCGCCCGCTTCCAGGGCAACACCTCGGGTGCGGCACTGCGCTGGATGCTGCTCGTCTCGGACAACGACGTCGCCGAGATGCTCTTCCGCAACAACGCGATAGCCGCGAAGCGGACCCCGAGCTGGGCGTCCGCTCGCGCCAACGCGCAGCTCACGCTGGCCAAGCTCGGCGTCGACATCCGCGGCTGGGCGCTCGTCGACGGCAGCGGTGTCTCGCGCAACGACCGGCTCACCGCACGGGGGCTCATCACGATGCTCCGCATCGCCGCGAGCCCGGCTCATCCCGCGTTGGCACCGCTGCGCTCCATGCTCCCCGTCGCGGGAGTGAGCGGCACCCTCAAGGCGCGCAACGGTCGGTTCACCACCAAGCCGACGAGCTGCGCCCGGGGCAAGGTCTTCGCGAAGACGGGCACGCTGCGCGACACGATCGGCCTTGCCGGCTATGCGCGCGGGTCCGACGGCCGGCTCAAGGCCTTCGCCGTCCTGGTCAACGACCCGAGCGGTCGCTACTCCAAGCTCACCGTCCGCCGAGCCGTCGACGCCATCGCCGCCAGCGTCACCGGCTGCTACTGACCCTGGTTTCTCCCGTTGAAGCAGCGGGCAGCTAGCGGAGAGCCCGGGACACTTCGCCGGCGGCGCGGAGCACCTTGGGCCCGACGTCGTCGACGGACATCTCGGTGAGCCCGACGACCCCGACCGAGGCCTCGATCCCGGCGACGCCGAGCAGGGGTGAGGCGACGCCGTACGCACCGGGCTGCAGCTCGCCGGTGGACACGATCCAGCCGGGCTCGAACGGTCGGCCGCCCGAGGCGCGCCCCGCGAGCACCGCCTTCCCGCCGGCTCCGCGGTCGAGCGAGTGGCGTGCGCCGACCCGGTAGGCGACGTGGAAGTCTGAGCGGGTCGGCTCGACCACCGCCACGGCGAGCGCATCGGACCCGTCGACGACGGTGAGGTGCGCGGTCGCCCCCACCGAGTCGGCCAACCGACGCAGCGCAGGGATGGCGGCCTCACGCAGCACCGGCTGCACCTGCCGAGCGAGCGCAAGCACTGCCATCCCCAGCCGGCAGCGGCCGTCGGCACCCCGTCGCAGCAGCGCATGCTGCTCGAGGGTCACCACCAACCGGTAGACGACCGTGCGTGACACCCCGAGCCGTGCCGCGATCTCGGTGACGGTCAGCCCGTCAGCTGAGTCCGACAGCAGCTCGAGCACCGTGAGCCCACGGTCGAGGGTCTGGCTGGTCTCGGCGACCACGACCTCACCTCCGTCCCAGCGAGAGTGCGGCCAACGCAGCGTTGACGATCGAGCCCGGGAGCAGGTCGTGCAGCTCGTAGAGCTCGTGCACGGTCCCACTCTGCCCGAACGAGTCGACCCCCAGGGGCACACTCGGAACACCCAGGGCGGATCCGAGCCACGCCATCGCGTGCGAGGCCGCGTCGTGCACCGTGACCACCGGCGCCGGGTCGGGGAACGCGGCACGCAAGGCGCCCGGCACCGACGGGGTCGTGGCGGTCCGCACCGCCTGACGCAGCGTGCGCTGCCAGGCGACGTAGAGACGATCGAGGCTCGTCACGTCGACGACGTGCGCGGCCACCCCCTCCTCAGCGAGCTCCTCGGCGGCCGCGAGCACCTCGGGGAGCACAGCCCCGCTGGCCGCAAGGTGCACGGTCGGGACGGGGACGCCGTCCCCTGCGGCGAGCTCCGGGTGCGCCGCGAAGGCGTCGACGAGCCGGTAGCCGCCAGCGAGCACCTGGCGCCGGAGCACGGCGTCCCCGATCCGCGCACGGGCGGCCTCGAACGGCGACTGGTCGATGGGGCGGGTCGTGAGCCGCAGGTAGTAGGCGCCGTCGTCGTACGGCGCGGCGGTGGTGGTGGCCGCGGGCCCGCCGGCGATCTGGCCGAGGGCGTCGCAGAGCAGCCAGTCGAGCGCACCGGCGTAGGCCGGCTCGATCAGGGTGACGCCGGGAAGCTCGAGGCCGACGGAGGCCGTGATCGTCGACTGGTGCGCGCCGCCCTCGGGCGCCAGCGTCACTCCCGACGGGGTCCCGGCCACGACGAAGCGCGAGCCGGAGTAGACCGCGTGCACGAACGCGTCGAGGCCGCGCAGCACGAACGGGTCGTAGACCGTGCCGACGGCGAGCAGCGGCTGCGCCGAGAGATCCCACGACAACCCGAGCTGGCCGAGGAGCAGGAACAGGTTCATCTCGCTGATGCCGAGCTCGAGGTGCTGACCGGTGGGGCCCTCGGCCCACTTGAGCATCGGGTCCTCGTTCCACGCGCGCCGCTCCACCGGGCTGAACACCCCGGTGCGGTTGATGAATCCGGCGAGGTTGGTCGAGGTCGCCACGTCAGGTGCCGTGGTGACGAGGTACGGCGCGACCTGGGCGTCGCGCGACAGGTCGACGAGCACGCGACCGAAGGCCTCTTGCGTGCTCAGCGGTCGGGTCGGCCGCTGCCCTGTCTCGGTCGGCACCCGCACCGGAAGGGCAGGCTCGACCGGCTCGCGGCGCAGGTGCTCACGGCGCGCGGCAGCGTGGATCCCGGCGGCCGAGTTCGGCTCGAGCCGGTCCCACTCCACCTCGCGGGTGAGGCCGGTGGCCGTCCGCAGCGCATCGACCTGGTCGGCGCTGAGCAGTGCCGAGTGGTTGCGCGGGTTCCCTGCCATCGGCAGCCCCCAGCCCTTCACGGTGTACGCGAAGAGCACGCTGGGCCGGTCGGTCACCTTGTCGCACTCGGCGAACGCCTCGAGCAGTGCGGCGAGGTCGTGGCCGCCGAGGTCCTGCACCAGCGGAGCGAGGTCGGCGTCGCTGATGTCCGCGACAGCGAGCGCGGCCTCCGGCGGCGACCCGTCGAGGAACCGCTCGCGCAGCGCCTCGCCGGTGAGGGCGAACAACGACTGGTACTGCTCGTTGGGCATCGCGTCGATCCAGCCCCGGAGCGACTCGCCGTACGGCCGGGTGAACTGCTCTGAGAGGCGGCGGCCGTACTTGACCTCGACGACGTGCCAGCCGGCGGCCGCGAACTGCGCCGTCCACTGCTGGATCCGGATGCCCGGCACCACGCGGTCGAGCGACTGGCGGTTGAAGTCGACGACCCAGGTGACGTTGCCCAGTCCGGACGTCGCGGAGTCGGCGATGGCCTCCCAGATGTTGCCCTCATCGAGCTCCGCATCGCCGATGAGCGCATAGAAGCGCGACGCCGGCCGTGGGCCGAAGTGGGCATCGACGTAGCGGCGCGTCGCCGCCGCGAACAGCGGCGCGGCGGCGCCGAGGCCGACCGAGCCGGTGGAGAAGTCCACGCGGTCGGGGTCCTTCGTGCGCGAGGGGTAGGACTGCAGGCCGCCGCGCGCACGCAGTCGGGTCAGGTAGGACCGGTCGAGGTCGCCGAGGAGGTACTGGATCGCGTGGAAGACCGGGGAGGCGTGCGGCTTGACGGCGACCCGGTCCGGGGCGTCGAGGTGTGCGAAGTACAGCGCCGTCATGACCGAGACGAGCGAGGCGCTGCTCGCCTGGTGCCCGCCGACCTTCACCCCGTCACCGGTCTCGCGCTCGCGGTTGGCGGAGTCGACGATGCGCACCGCCAGCCACAGCACCCGGCTCTGGATCTCCTCCAAGGTCTCGATGTCGATCTCGCGCGGGGTCACTCCTGGTTCCATGCCCCCAACCTAGACAGCGCGACGCCGCCGAGGTAGCTCCCCCAGCGGCGTCGCGACCGTGCTGTCCGTGCGGCGGCTCAGACGCCGGCGAGCTTCTTCACCTGGAACGCACCGACGATCTCGCTGATCCCGATCACCATGAGCATGATCCCGGTGATCCAGATGATGACGAGCAGGCTGGCCGCTGGCCACACGAACATCACGATCGATCCGATGATCATGAGGATGCCGCCGCTGATGAGCCAGCCACGTCCCTCGGCGCCCTTGCTCTGCAACCCGACGATGAGCTCGGTGATGCCACGGAACAGCCAGGCGAACCCGATGAACAGCGCGAGGATCTCGGCCGACGCCGCGAGGCTCTTGAGGCACCACACCGCCAGGATCACCGAGAGGATCCCGGAGATCGCGAGCAGCGCCCGGTGGTCCTTGCGGCTGAACGACTGGACGATCTGGAAGATGCCGCTCACCAGCAGGTAGACGCCGAAGGTCGCCGCGATGACGACGAGGCTGGCGGTGGTCTCGAGCGCGAACACGATGCCGAGCAGGAACGTCAGGATGCCGAGCGTCAGCAGCAGGCCCCAGTGCCGGCCGACCGCGGCCAGAGCGTCGCGCTCGTCGATGATGTCCTCAGTGGTCGACATGCGACCTCCTTCGATGCGTGCGCCCCGGTAGGCCGCAGTACACCGACGAGCCTAGAAGTCAGTGGGCGCCGCCCCCCGCATTGCCCCGCCGCGTCACCGCGTGTGTCGGCGTACGCCGGGGCAGGTGTCGTTCCTAGAGTCGGCCGGCCTCGTGCACGCGCTGGAGGAACTCGCGCGTGGCGGGGTTGCGCGGGTCGCGGATGACCTGGTCCGGCGTGCCGCGCTCGATCACGACACCACCGGAGAGGAAGCAGACCTCGTCGGCGACCTGCGTCGCGAAGCCCATCTCGTGCGTGGCGATCACCATGGTCATGCCGTCGGCCCGCAGGTCGCGCACGACCGCGAGCACCTCGTTGACGAGCACCGGATCGAGCGCCGAGGTGATCTCGTCGAACAGCATGAGTCGCGGGGACACCGCGAGCGCACGGACGATGGCCGCCCGCTGCTGCTGACCGCCCGAGAGCCGGTCGGGGTACTGCGGCGCCTTGTCGGCGAGACCGAACCGGCTCAGCAGATCGAGCGCGGTCGACTCGGCCTCGGCGCGGGCGATCCCGTGCACGCGCCGCATGGCGAGCGTGACGTTGTCGAGCACCGTCATGTGCCGGAACAGGTTGAACGCCTGGAACACGATGCCGATGCGCTGGCGTACGCCGTCGGCGTCCTCGTGCGGATCGGCGATGTCGATCCCGTCGAAGAGGACGAGCCCGTCGTCGACGAGCTCGAGCTGGTTGATGCAGCGCAGCAACGTCGACTTGCCGGAGCCGGAGGCGCCGATGAGAACAGTCACCGTGTGCTCGGGCACGACGAGGTCGACGTCGCGCAGCACGAGCTCGTTGCCGAAGCTCTTGCGCACCCCGCGCAGCTCCAGCAGAGGCGTTGGCGCGGCGCCGGTCATGCCGCACCCTGCGCGTTCTGCCGGGCGAGCTGGCGCAGCAGCACGCGGTCGGTGAAGCGCGTGAGCGGCACCGTCACCACGAGGAAGAGCAGAGACGCGACGACGTACGGCGTGAAGTTGAACGACTCCGACGCCGCGATCTGCGCGGCCCGGATGGCATCGATGACGCCGAGCACCGAGATGAGGCCGGTGTCCTTGAGCAGCGAGACGAAGTCGTTGAGCAGCGCAGGCGCCACCGAGCGGATCGCCTGCGGCAGCACGACGTGCCGCATCGTCTGCGGCTGCGAGAGCCCGAGCGAGCGGGCTGCGGCACGCTGGCTCGGATGAACCGAGAGGATGCCGGCACGCAGCACCTCGGCGACGTAGGCCGAGTAGCTCAGGCTCACCGCTGCCGCACCGAGCCAGAACACGTCCAGGGTGGAGACGCCCCCGAGCTGCAGGGCGGGGATGCCGAAGCCGACCAGGTAGATCACGAGGAGCAGCGGGATCCCACGGAACACGTCGACATAGGCCGTCGCGAGCAGGCGGAAGGGTGTCAAGGCGGCGGCGCGCGACGTGCGCGCGAGCGCCAGGGTCAGCGAGAGCACGGCGATGGCGATCGAGCACACGACGAGCAGCCGCACATTGAGCCAGAAGCCCTTGAGGATCGCCGGGAACACCTGGCGGCCGTAGCCGACGTCGAAGAAGGTCTCCTGGACGACGGGCCAGCCCCGGGACGTCGCGACGATCACCACGAGGCCACCGATCACGACCACCGACGAGACGGCCGCGACCGCGATCCGCCGGGCGTCCTGGGAACGACGGGACGCCCGGCGAGCGAGCTCGTGCTCGCTGGGCGTCCACGCGTCCGCAGTGTCCCTGGGGGCGGGGGTGGCGCCCCCGGGGATCAGGTCGTCGCTCACGACAGGACGGGTGCGCCTGCCTGAGCGAGCCACTGGTCCGCCAGCTTGGCCAGCGTGCCGTCGGCCTTGATGGCGTCGACGGCCGAGGTCACGCAGGCGGTCAGGGGGCTGCTCTTCGCGAGCAGCAGGCCGAGCTGCTCCTGGGCCGAGGAGCTGTTGGGCAGCTGACCGACGATGATGCCGTTGTCGATCTCCGCGGCAGCGAGATAGAAGGCCGTCGGGACGTCGACGACGATCGCGTCGATCTGCTTGTTCTTCAACGCGGTCACTGCGGCGGCGTTGTCGTTGTAGACGCTGGCCGCGTTGGTCGGCTGGATCTGGTCGTTGATGGCCTTGAGCGACGTGGTGCCGATAGCCGCACCCAGCTTGGCGTCCTTGAGGCCGGCCACGGTGGTGACGCCGTCGGCCGGGCTGCCCTTGTAGGACACGACGGCCTGACTCACGTCGTAGTAGCTCGACGAGAAGTCGACGGCCTTCCTGCGCTCGTCGGTGATGGAGTACTGCTGGATGTTGACGTCGAACTTCTTCGGGCCCGGCGCGATGGCTCCGTCGAAGGTCGTGCGCACCCAGGTGACGTCGGCGTCGGAGTAGCCGAGCGCCTTGGCGACGGCGTAGGCGACGGCGGACTCGTAGCCCTTGCCGTTCTCCGGCTTGTTCTCGACCATCCACGGCTCGAAGGCAGGCTCACCCGTGGCGATGGTGAGCTTGCCCGCCGTCAGGGTCTGCAGCGAGTCCTTCGTGCAGGTCGCCGAGGGCGACGGGGACGACGAGGGTGAGGACCCCGCACTACTGGTCGAGGAGCCGCAGGCCGCAAGCAGCAGGACTGCGGGGACGAGGGCGAGCACAGCACGGCGCACGAGAGTTACCTCCAGGGAATGCGCGGGACACCCCCACGCCTGCGCCTAGTGTGCCAAAGCCTCGGGAACCCGTCGCCCACGGCCCGATCCCGCTGCTCACCGACCCGCCACCGGCTCGGATCCGAGGTCTACGGCTCGGGCTCAGCGACGCCCGACCGCCCACGCCCTGATCCGATCGATCCGGGAGCGCAGCTCCGCCCCGCTGGCCTTCGCGACCTCGGGCCCGCCGCTCACGCGGCGCAGGTCGGCGTGGATCGAGGCCTGCGACCCTCCGGTCTGGCGTGCATAGGCCGACACGCAGTCGCTGAGCTCGCGCCTGAGCGCGGGGATGTCGACGACGACCACCGGAGCCGCCGGCACCGCGACCCGGCGACCACCCCGCGCGCGCAGCAG
>JANMMN010000089.1:0-19789 GCA_031373405.1 Actinomycetes bacterium | reverse complement strand
CCGAGCAGGGTGTCGATGCCGGTGCCGCCGGAGATCCAGTCGTTGCCCCAGCCGCCGATGACGTCGTCGTCCTGGGCGTCGCCGTACACGATGTCGCTCAACGCACCGGTGTAGACGGTGTCGTCGCCAGCCTCGCCGTGGACCTCATCGGCGCCGCCGATGTTGTAGTAGACCGACGTCGTGCCGGTGAGCGTCCAGACCGGGCTGCAGGTCGGCTGGGTAGGACCGGTGACGCAGTTGGTCGCGGTGCCCGTGGTGAAGAAGTTCGCCGTGTCGAAGTCCGGACCGCCCACGGTGTAGTCGAGCAGGTGGACGCCGCGGACGACGAGCCGCATCGCGCCCCAGGTGTCGTAGTTGAACGTCACGTAGAGCGGGCTGGCCGGGTTGGCGCCGGGGTTCACGTCGGCACCGTTGACGCCCACGATCCGGATGATCCGGCCGTTGTCGCCGACCATGGTGTCGGCGTCACGGTTGTGGGTCACGTCGTTGAGGGCGCCGGTACCAGTGCCGCCGAGCGAGGAGTCGTCGTTCTGGACGGCCCGTCGACCCGAGCCGCCGAACAGGATGTCGGCGCCGCGGTCTCCGTAGGCGTTGGGCGCCGGACTGCGGTCGACGTTGTAGAACGGCAGGCCGTCGGGACGCAGGTCTGGAGTGACGAGGCTGAAGAAGTCGCTGCTCCCGCCGACGATGTCGTCCTGCCCGAGGTTGCCGAACACGACGTCGTTGCCGCCGTTGCCCTCGATATAGTCCTCGCCGTCGCTGGCCGCCTCGTCGGAGGCCATGACCGTGAGCGCGCCCACGTAGTCGCAGACCAGGCTCCCGACCACGCCGATGCAGCCGGTCGGCGTGCGCGAGGCGCCGACGTGGAAGGTGACGTTCGGGTCGTCGACCATGCGGGCGTGCGCCTTGGCGATACCGCCGTCGCCCTCGATCACGTCGTCGCCCAGCTGGCCGAGGATGACGTCGTGCTGCGGACCGCCCGCGAGGTAGTCGTTGCCGAAGCTGCCGGCGCCGGACGTTCCCTGGTCGTAGGCGATCGTGTGCCACAGTTCTGTGACGTCGTACTCGGACCACCACGGTGCGCCGTCGGGGTCGCGGTAGGGCTTCGCGATGCCGTTGGTCAGCAGCAGGCCGCTGCTGTCTTCGGTCAGGGGTGCCAGGGCGGTGTAGCCGCAGGCCGCCGGCTGGTCGGTGCGGCTGTAGAGCAGCGTGCCGCACAGGCTCTGGAAGTGCAGGCTCGTCGTGTCGCCGATGGTGCGCGCGAACTTCATGTTGTCGCCGAAGAGGAAGTCGTCGCCCTCGTTCCCATCGGCCATGTCGTTGCCGGCGCCCCCCACGATCACGTCGCGGCCGGTGTTGCCGTAGATGATGTCGTCGGCGCCGTTCTGCAGCGCACGGCTCTCGATGCCACGCAGCGTGTCGCCGGTCGACTCGACGGCCGAGATCGCGGTGTAGCGGGTCGTCTGGATCCGCTGCAGCCGCTTGTCGGGCTCGTTCGGGTCGGCGACGTTCTGGAGCACCGTTCCGTGGTCGCCGAAGATGATGTCGTCGTAGCCCGGCTCCTGCGCCAGCGTGGGCGTCCAGACAATGCCGAGCCCCTCGCCGTAGACCAGGTCGCGGCCGGCGAGCATCTCGTCGCGCACCGGTGACGGGTAGGGCTCGATGGTCGTCCCGTTGTTGAGGAAACCGGCACCGGTGATGGTCGGCCTCGGGCTCGAGTTGGTCGTCGAGATCGTCAGTGCGCGGGTGAGGATGTCGACGTTGACCCCGGAGTCGCCATAGATCTGGTCCGCTCCGCGCTGGCCGCGGATCTCGTCGTCGCCCGAGCCGCCGGCCAGGAAGTCACCGGTCTGGCTGCCGATGATGAGGTCGTCGCCGGCGCCGCCGTAGGCCGTGATCCCGACAGTCGGCAGATTGCTGCAGGTGCTGTTGCAGACGACACCGGCGAAGAGGCCCGAGGCGTCGATGATGTCGTTGCCGGCATAGTCGAACGGGTCGGCCAGGCCGAAGACCCACTCGTCGTCCTCGTTCTGCGAGTCGGGGATCTGGGTGAACGGGTCGAACGGCTTGGGGCCGAACTCGTAGCCGAGGGTGTCGTAGGGGTGCCCGGCGTACCACGTGCCGTCCTGGCTGGTGTCGCCGTAGACGACCAGCGGGGAGCCTGGGCCGCCCAGAACCGCACCGCAGGCGGTGTCGAGGTTGAGCGCGCTCGGTGCCGCGCAGACCGTGATCGTGTCGCCGCCGATGCGCGTGCCGGCATCGCGGAGGGGGTCGAAGCCGGTGACGGTGAGCGGCTTGGTAAACCAGACGGCGCGGTCGATGCCAGCGACGGGGACGACCGTGACGGTGGGCGCGAAAGCGACCCAGGTGAAGGTGAGCGTGCTGGCCGACACGGTGGCGATCGTGTACGGGCCGGGCATCCCGGAGATCGTGACCTGCATGCCGGCGTTGAAGCCGTCGGCGACGAAGCTGCCGCCATCGGTGCGGACGAGGCTGTTGGTGTGGACCTCCATCGCGACCGCCGCGGCGACCGCCGGGCGGGCGAGAACGACGTGGAGGGAGACGGCGGTCTTGGTGAAGGCAGTGATCGGCGTTAGCGCGGAGAGGTTGATGTTGCTCCCCTTACCGCAGCCGACCCACGGATCGAGGATGCCGAGGAGCGCGCAGCTGACGTCGGTGATGCTCGCGATGGTGCGGGTGGTGGCGTTCGCGCCGATCTGCAGGTGCTGCTTAAGCACCGTGTCGTACAGGAACCCGGCGTAGTAGCCGTCGCGGATCCAGGAGCCGCCGTCGTAGCGCAGCAACGAGGTGCCGTCGGAGCTCATCGCGAAGTCGGTGCTCAGCGGCAGGTTGCCGCCGCCGTGGATCGTGGTGAGGCCGCCGTGCGGTCCGGGGACGAACACGGTACGGATTGCAGTGGCGAGGGTCGGCAGGACGTCACCGCGACCCAGAGCGAGGGTCAGCGCCGTGACGGCGAGCAGGCGCCAGGCCCCGGGCACGTCCTGGATCCGGACCTGCTGGCCGACGACGAAGCCGTCTGTGATCCACGAGCCGGCCGTGCGGGTGAGGGTGCCGCCGTCGACGCCCCCGCTCACGGCGACCGAAGTGGTCGCAGTGACCGGCACGTCGTCGGCGGTGACGATACGCACGAGTCCGCTGACCGTGCGGCTCGTGGCGCCGCTCGTCGGCAGCGGGGTCGCGCCCGTCACGGTCATCACGAGCGCGGTCAGGCTGGTGATCCTCGACCAGCCGGTCGCCCCGGTCACGGAGATCCGCTGGCCCACCAGGAAGCCGTCGTCGATCCAGCTGCCCGAGGTCCGGGAGATCGTCGTCCCCGTGGTGGTCACGGTGCGGGTGACGCTGAAGGACGCCTCGTAGTTCGCGAGGTTGCTCGAGTTCGCGTCCAGCGCCGACTGGGTCAGCGTGGTCCCCGAGGTCTGCTGAAGCCACATGATCGTGTTGTCGGTGGTGTCCTCGGGGTGGTCGTCGCCGAAGCCGAGGACCTTCCAGGTCTCGTTGAACCCGGTGATGTGGACTGTCTGGCCGACGAGGAAGCCCTGCGCCTTCCAGTCGAACGGCGCGGTGCGGGTCATCCGCAAGGTCGCACCGACCGGCACGCCGGCACCGGCCACCGCGGCGTCCAGCAGCACGGTCCCGGTGAGCTTCACGGCCGCGTCGGGATCGAGCGTGCCCTGGACGAAGAAGCGGTCGTTGCCCGCACCGAGCATCACGTTGACGACCTCGACGGTGCTCTTCCCGCCGTTGGTGGCGAACTTGCCGTCGACGAACTGGACGGTGCCGAAGCTGATCCCGCCGGGGAAGACGGCCGGCTCGCCGAAGGTCTGCGGGTTGCCGCTGCTGTAGACCGGTCCGAAGTCGAGGTCCTTGGCCATGTTGAGGCCCTTGAGCGTCGTCGAGGTCATCGTGCCGACGAGGTCCTCCTGGCTGCCGTCGGCGTACACGTTGAGGACGTCGATCTGCTTGCTCTCAGGCGCCTGGGTCGCGATGGCGAAGAGCGGGCCGTCCTTCTCGCCGGGCAGCTTGAGGCCGAGCTGGAGCGACCGGTCGGCCCCGGTGACCCCGCCCTCGACGGCCAGCGGGCCGCGGAGCTTGGAGGTCATGTGGGTCGAGACGGGGAACGTCTTCACGCCGGCCCGGACGATGGGCTGGTAGTAGCTCACGTCGGCCGTGAGGACGATCGTCTGCTCGATGAACCAGTTGGTGTCGTCGAACGTCGCGGACGCCGCCATCCGGACCACAGTGAAGTCGCCGCCCACCAGAGTCGCGAGACTGTCGGTGTCGCCACGGAACTCGAGCTTGTTGTCCTTGCCCGCGTTGTCTCCGCGGATGTTCTGGATCTTCACGAGCACGCAGTGGCTGGACAGGTCGCAGACCCTCACCCACTGGCCCTCGAGGAACCCGTCGGCGAGCCAGCTCTCGGTTATGGGACGCTCCAGGCGCCAGTACGTCTTGCCCGAGTCGAGGACGGAGACGGCCGATCCCGCGCCGGCCCATTTGCCCGTCTTGGTCAGTCGGCTGATCGCGATGCCCGTGATCGTTCCGACGCAGCCGGACGGCGCCGTGAGGGTGAGCACCTTCTCGGCCACGCTGCCGACGTAGGCATCGACGATGCACCCGGGGCCGGCGATCCGGATGAACTGACCGGCCTTGAAGCCCTCGTCGAGGAAGCTGCCGAGGTCGCTGCCATTGGCGCGGGTGATCGTGGCGCCCGAGAACGTCAGGTTGCCCAGGAAGACCCGCGATGGAACGTAGCCGCCGATCTCGACGAGCTGCTGCGTGCCGGCGACGGGGGCGAGCCCGTAGTTGATGTCGACGCCGTTGACCTTGGTGACGTCGACGAGGCCGTCGGTGACCAGGGCGACGCGGACCTGCACCGTGCCGGCGATAGTCGAGGTGGGCCGCTTGGTGAGCCGCAGCGTGTAGTCGTCCGGCGTGCCGGGGATCGTGCACGCCTCGTTGCCGCAGAGCTGCACCACCGTGTCGTTGCCGCTGATGATCGACACGACGCCAGCCGTCTCGTCGTCGATGACCTCGACATCGGCCCGTCCCGGGCCCGAGCGCAGGTTCGGGAAGCGGTAGTTCGCGTTCGCGTCGGTCGTAGCCGTCTCCAGGCCGTCGAGCGCGGCGAGGTACTCGGTGAAGTTGACGATCACCGTCTTCGGGTCGGTGCGGATCGGGTTGTCGCGCGCCTCGAGGATCAGCCGCAGCGGCATGTCCCAGTTGGTGTTGTCGAAGACCGCGGTGTACCAGGTGCCCGTGGCGTCGACGTGCTTGGTCCAGCTGTGCAGCGCGGCGCTGCTGTTGGTGATGTCGCCGGTCTTGAGCAGCGAGAGCCACTGCTGGCCGTCCTGCTCGACCTGGATCCGGACGACGATCCGGTCGCCGACCTCGGGTGCCTTGGCGAGCTGGACCAGGATCTCGTCGAGCCGGCCTGTGTAGGTGGTGCCGCCGTAGAGGTAACCCTCGATCGTGATGCTGCGGTCGTCGAGGACGCAGGACGTCGGGGTCGCCGTGCAGCCCGGCGACGGCGCCACCGGCGTGACGTACACGCCAGGCGTGTCGTTGTCGTAGACCTTGACGTTGACCTGGCGCACCGCTGCACCGTCGAACCGGCTGTCGCCAGAGATGACGCTGTGCTGCACGACGACAGTGCGGTCGCCCTCGGCACGCGGGTCGTCCTCGGCGAAGACGTACACCCGGAGCAACCCGTTCTGCGGCCCGCCGTTGGACCAGTGGGTGCCGTCGAAGGTGAGCACGAGCGCACGCCCGGCCTCGTCGACGAGGGCGCCGTTGACCACCTTGTGCCGCTGGAAGTCCGCGCGCACCGAGCACTCGCCGGCCGTGCCGTTGCCCAGGCAGAGCCAGATGGTGTCGCCGACGCCGTTCGGGAGGTTGGCGGGATCGGGGTTGATCGGCTTGTTGTCGGCCTCCTCCTGCGGGGAGCGGGCCGCGGACGCGGTGACGTAGACCTTCCCGGTCGGCGAGACGGCCAGCCAGACCTCGTAGTAGTCAATCTTCCCGATCACGGTCGAGCCGCCCTCGCGGACCGAGGTGCTCGTGCCCGACTCGCGGATGATGACGACGCCGAGGGCCGGTGTGGCGAGGTTGTAGGCCACTCCGTCGGCGGTGAGCCCGTCGTAGAGCGCGTCACGCGGCACGGCCGGGCTGAGCGGGTCGCCGGAGGTGACGATGTGGTCGACGGCTCCACTGATGCCCTCGAGCTCACGCGTAACGATGTCGGAGGTCACGTCGCCGGTGACGCTGATGACGTCGGAGCCCAGACCGCCGATGACGCGGTAGGCCACGCCGAACGCCGTCGACTGGACGAAGAACTGGTCGTCGCCCTCGAGCCCGTCGATCTCGACGACCTCGATCGTCGCGTACTTCACGTTGAGGCCGGCGCCGAAGATGCCCTTGTCGGTGATCGCGAAGTCGTCGGCGAACTCCGTGCCGAGGATGACGAGCTTGTCGAAGCCGGTGCCGCCGTCGACGTTGACCGGGGCGTTGACGTTGTACTGGACCTCGTCCTCTCCCCCGCCGGCCCGGATGTCGAGCGGGCGCGAGGTGGAGAAGCCGAGCCCGATCACCGGCACCGCGACGCCGTTGGCGTCGAGCGGGATCATGTCGTCCTGCCACTGCCGGTTGTCGAGGTCGACGTTGGAGCCCGTCACGTGGTTGTACGTGATGTGGGCATCGGCGTTGTTGCACACGCCGTCGGCGTTGTTGTCGCGACGGTAGACGCCCACGCCGAGCTCGCACGTGGCCGTCACCGTCGGGACGTCGTTGATACCCGGCAGCGTCCGGGAACCATTGACCGTCGGGAACACTCCACCCGCCGGCACGTAGGTGACGTCCGCCATGTCACAACCGGCGACGTGGTCAGCGTTGAGGTCGCAGACGGCGGCGATGGCGAAGGCGCGGACGATGAAGATGTCGTTGTCGTCGTCGCCGTTGAGCTGGATCTCGGCCTGGTTGGAGTAGACGGTGAACTGGTCGTTGCCGGTGCCACCGGTGGCGAGCAGCGGTGCGTGGGTGCCCGGGCTGAGCCAGCCGCGCGTGGTCGGCACGAGGGACGGGAACACGTCGGCCGCCAGCAGTCCGCCGTCGGCGACGTCGCGCTCGGTGCCGAAGATCTGGCCGATCTGGAAGGTGTCGTTGCCGGCGCCGCCGTCGAGCGTCATGGTCGCGGTAGCGTCGTCGACGTAGAACGCGTCGTTGCCGCCCATGCCGTAGACGCTGATTCGGCCGTTGAGCGCGGTGTCGTAGTTGATCTTCTGGACGAGGGTGCTCGGCTCGTTGCCCTGGATGCGGTCGCGGTAGAGCCCGATCCCGCCGTCGGCGCCGAGGTTGCCCGCGAGCAGCGCCACGAAGGACGGTCGGTCGGCCGTCTCGGAACGCGTCGAGCAGAGCGCGGGCACCCCGGTGGCACCGAGCGGCCCCTGGTTGTCGATGCAGGTCATCGACCGCAGCAGGAAGATGTCGTCGGTGGGCCTGTTGGTCGTCGTGCCCGTGACGTAGCCGTTGAACGCGGGGTCGGTGGTGTCGATGCCGTAGATGGCGAGCTCGTCGACGCCGTCATTCGGGCGGCCGGTGTCGAGGACGTCGATGACGTAGTTGCGCACCGAGCCGTGGCTGCCGGTGGTGTAGATCGTGTAGTAGTCGCTGTCGGCCTGGCCGTCGAGGTTGAGCACGTGGCCCGCGCCGACCCCGGTGGCCGCGAACCCGGCGGGGCTGGCGACGACGTTCATCGACTGGAGGAAGTACACGGTGAACCGCTCCTCGCCGTCGGTGAGCGACGGGTCGTGCGTCGGGTTCACCAGGTCGCCGGTCGCATCACCACCGGTGACCGGGTTGTTGCTGCCGCGGGCGATCGTCTTCGAGCCGAGGAAGACGTACCCCGGGTCTCCCGCCACCGTGCCCCCGGCGATGCCGGAACGGTCGCCGAAGCGGAGTGTGTCGATGTCGCTGTTGCCCCAGACCTCGGTCGTGTGCGCCGGGACCTGGGCGGTTTCCGGTGTGCAGGTCCCGACCGGGTGGCCGCTGTTCGGAGCCGTCGGGCTCACGATGCAGTCGGCGACGATCCGACCGCGCACGATCATCGTCGTCCCCTGGCCGACGTCGGGGTCGGCGACCGCGCTCTGCGGGCTCACCGTCGAGGTGGTGCCGTGGTAGTCGCCGTAGACGTCGATGTCGCCGTTGGCCAGGATCTCGCTGTTCTGGTGCAGCGTGACGTCGTCGCCGACCTGGAGCAGGACGTTGCCGGTCTCGGCGAAGATCTGGCCCTTCGCGATCGTCCGCGGGGCGTCGAGGTCGTCGCCCGACGGGAGGCTGGTGTTGGCCTCGGCGAAGCGCGCCGAGCCGCTGTGGATCAGGTACAGGTTGTTGGCGTGGGCGGCGGCCGACTCGAGGACCGTGAGCCGGATGTCGCCGAGCACCGCGTGGGCGAGCACGAGGCGCAGGTAGTCGGTGGTCTCGGTCAGGTAGATGCTCGTGCTGGCCTCGAGGGCCACGTCGTCGCTGGCCCGGACGAGGCCCGCGTCGGACGTGCCGTCGCTGTTGTCGGCGCAGCTGACGTTGTCGCATGCCGCTGGTGGCGCCCGGGCCGAGTCGATGTCGAGGTCGTCGGTGACCAGGCCGATGCTGCCGCCGTTGGCGTCGAGGTCGACCGAGTCCGCCTGGATGTTGTTGCTCTCGGCCAGCATGGCGTCGAGGATCGAGCCCGAGACGGTGCGTGCCGACAGGTTGCCGTTGGCGAGGTTGTTGGTGCCGCGGGTGAAGGCCTCGTGGATCGGCAGGTCACCGACGATCTCGCTGAGGAACATGCCCTGCGTGTTCCCGTTGGGGTGCTGGTCGTAAGCCTTGAGAACGCCCTGTCCGGCGAGCCAGCCGATGTTGTTGCGGTCGGTGTTGATCTCGAGGAAGTCGCCCGGCACGCCGATGCCGCCCTGAGCGCCAGCCGTGTCCGCGGTCATGGTGATATTGACACCGGCGACGTCGATGCTGTCCTGGCTGTCGGCGTCGATGATCCGGCGCGGACCGGTCAGGGTCACGTCGCCGTCCGTCGACTCGATGGACCCGACCCACATGTCACCGATCAACTCGGTCGCGGTGATGTCGCCATTCGTGTGCAGGAACACCTGCGGCACGTCGATCCCGATCGAGTCGTCGAGCTCACTCGGGTGGGACGCACCCGAGTCGGAGTCGAGGAACACCACGAAGTTGACGGTGCTGGTCGGCGAGGCGAGGACGTAGTCGAGCGTCGACGGATCCCGGGTGTCGCATGCGTAGACCGAGGCGGACCCGAAGTCGCTCGCCTGGCGGTAGTTGCGGGTGGCGACGTGGCAGATCGAGATGTCGTCGCCGGCGCGCACGTCGCCGTAGAGGTTCGCAGCGTCCCCGAAGGTGTAGGTCGACGTCACCTTGGCGCGGTCGGTACCGAAGGCACGCAGGATCGTCGAGTAGTCGACGACCGGCAGGTCGGGACGGAAGTGGTAGCTGTACTTGTCGGGCGTTGCGGGCACCGAGCAGCACGCGGCCGGGCTGTCGATGCCCGCGGGAGGCGTGTAGAGAGCGACCTCGACGCCCGGCACCGTGGCAGGCGTCGTTCCCTGGATCGTGTCGTTGACGACCACATCGATGTCGTTGCCCGCGATCAGCCGGTCGATCTGCCAGGCGAGCGAAGACGCCGCCGAGGTCAGCGAGCGCTCGTTGCTCGTCAGGTCGAGGACGAGGTCGTTCCCCGCGTCCCCCTGGACGACGATGTCGTATAGGCACGGTGCGACCCCACCGGGGCAGTAGTCCGGGTCCTGGTGCTTGAACCGGATGAGCTCGGCGGCGACCGGCACGCGCGGGCCGTCCTCGCGCCCGACGTCAGCCGTGTCCGACTTCAGCACGAGCTGGTTCGTGCGGATCAGCTCGTAGTCGCCGTCGGCGCCGGGCCGGTCGAACGTCGCGACGAGGTTGCCGTCGACGCCGAGCGACTCGATGCCGTCCAGGTCGTTGCCGTTGTCGGAGTAGATGCTGCCGCGGACGTTGTGGATCTCGGTGCGCCCGATCGGGTTCTCGATGTCGCCATCGAGGTAGACGTCCGACGGCGCGGTGACGCCCTCGATGCTGATGAGGACGGCTGTCGGCGCGAACTTGTGGATGATGTCGAAGTCGAAGGTCTTCGGGGCCAACGGGAAGCCCGTCGTCCACTCCCCCAGCGGGTCGGGCAGCGACTCGTTGAAGGTGCGTGCCGCGTCCGGCTTGAGGTCGAGCGCGATCTCGACGCGCGGCGACTGCTCGAGCAGGACGGCGTCGATGTCGTTGATCACGAGGCGCCGGTCGGAGGCGTTGGTGATCTTGACGTAGTCCCAGGTGTGCTTGACCTGCACCTCGCCCGCGTTACCGACGATCTCGCTGAGGTTGCCGCCGATCTGGTTGGCCTGGAAGTGGATGAAGCCGCGCTCGTCGTAGATCAGGTCGCCTACCACGATCCAGCTGCCGGACGCGATGACGTCGCCGACCTGGAGGAGGCTGGCCGAGTAAGCGTGGGTCACAGGGTTGTACGCCTTGACGTAGACGTTGCGCGTCTTCGCCACGATCGTGCCGGTCGAGTCGACGACGAGCAGCGGGTTGGGCTCGCCGAGCAGGATGACGGTCGACTCCCAGTAGATGGACCGGTTGCGGTTCGTGGAGCCGAAGTAGTCCTCGCTACCGCCGTCGAGCAACCCGCCGTCGCTGTCGGCGTTGCGGTTGTAGTGTCCGTCGTCCGGGTCCTGGAACGTGGCGACCCAGAGGTAGGCCGTACGGATGACAGACGCGTCGCGTCCGCTGACCCGTGAGGTGCTGTTGTAGTCGAGGTCCGAGCGCGCGTCGGTATCGCCGCCACCGCAGGAGCAGTTGGCGCGGGAGATCGCATCGAGGTTGTTGTTCTCCACCGAGGCCACCAGGTCGACCCGGTCGGCCGCGGTGATCTCGGACGACGGGTCGAGCAGGATGTCGACCTTCTCGGTCACGTGGACCGTCGCTCGGGCATCCGAGTCGGCTCCGAGAGCGGTCGCGTCAGAGTCGGCTCGCATGTAGACGGCGAAGGTCTTGACCAGTCCGTTGGCAACCACGACCACGCCGCCGCCCGCGGCGATCGCGTGCTGCACTCCGACGCTCGAGAGCAGTGAGACGTTGCCGGCGAACAGTCGGGCCGTGCCGGCTAGGTGGACCCGGACGTGACCGGAGAAGCTGATGCCCAGGCCGTTGGAGTCCGCGGAGTCCGCGTCGGCCCCGAGCCCACCGGTGTCGGTCGTCGCCTGGTCACGGGAGCCCGCGCCCTGGCGGGCTTCCAGGAGCAACGTGCGGAAGGCCCACACGCGGCCCGCCACGTCGACCTGCGAGGCGAAACTGCCGGTGAACTTCGTGTCGGCATAGGCAAAGCCGACGAGACCGCCGCCGTCGGTGTTGGACTCGGCGTTGCCGCGCAGCAGGTTGGTCGTCGTCAGAGTGGCGTCACGACCAGCCACGATGTTGGCACCGCTCATCACCGTCGTAGTCGTGATGTTGCCGATCGTGAGGTAGGCCTGCGAGTCGCCGACGTCGATGAGTCCGCCTCCGGAGATGGCCGACACGGCCGCCCCGTTAGCCACCGACTGCGCGTTGACCACGATGTCTTGCGCCCGGAGGGTGGCGCCCTCGATCGTCGCGGTGGTGGTGATGGCGATCGTCGCATAGGACTTCGAGATCTTGATGCTGATGGCACCGACGCCGAGGCCCGAGGCGGACGCGGTCGGAACGTCGTCGCCGGCCTTGCCGATGAGGCTCTTCGGACCGCCCACGCCGATCATCTGGCCGCCGCCGTCCGACGTCAGGTCGAGAACGAGTCGGCTGACCCCGCCACCGACCCAGCTCACGATCGCGATGCCCTCGGTGACCAGGTGGTTGGCACTCGGACCCGAGGCCGCGCTGCGGATCCGGATGACTCCGTTGACGAGGCCGTCGTAGTCGTCGACCGCAGTCGGGACGACGATGGAGTCGGCAAGGCCGACGATCGCGCCGAAGCGGTCCTTGAGCCGGAAGTGGTCGGCGTCGATGCGGTCCACGAAGTACATGTTCCCGTCGACGAGTCCGGTGATCGTCACGTAGCCGATGAGGCTGAGCCGGTGAATGCCAGCGGTGAACGCCGGGCCCACGTTGATCGCGTTGAAGCTGTTCGGGAGAGCGAAGCTGTGCGAATCGAGGTCTGCATCGAGCTGGATCAGGTCGACGCTGATCTCGTTGACACGGTAGTAGTTCCCGTTGATCAGACCCGGGATCGCGGTGCCGTCGGTCGTGTAGCGCACATACTGGCCATCGACAAGACCGTGGTTGGCCACGTAGATGTAGTTGTTGTCGGAGCTGTGCGACACCGTCCCGTCGGCGTTGCGCACCGGAGCGCGGTTGGTGAGCGTCACGTCGACGAAGTCCGCGCGGAAGGTGGGCACCACGGGAGCGTGGTAGGTCACCTGCTGGCCCATGGCCAGGTTGTGGTTGACGATGTGGAACTGCTCGGTCGAGCCGTCGATGACGCCGCTGGGGTTGAACGCGACGTCCGACGTCGGCGTGGACCCGTTGCGCAGCTTGATCCGCAGCTCGTCGACCTTGAACACCGTGTAGAGACCCGCGGGTAGGCCGGTGATGGCCGCCCCGTCGTACTCGATCCAGACCTTGTCCCCGGTCGCGAGGTTGTGCGCCTGGCGGAAGACGAGGGTGCCCTGCTCCGGGTCGACGAAGCTCTCGCCCGCGCTCACCATCGGGTCGCCGTTGTCGGGGAGGAATTGTGCGCCCAGGCGGAAACTGTTGGTCTCCAACGGACGGACGAGGACGTTGTAGCGCCGGCCACTGGTGAGGCCGGTGATGCCGCCCGCGGTGGTCTCGTACTTCACCGAGTCGCCGGTGATGAGGCCCGTCGGCTTGCTGAAGGTGATGGAGTCCGCCAGCGGAGTCGGGATGATGTCGGAGCAGGTGCTCGTGTCGCCGGCGCCGTAGAACACGCAGCCGATGACGCCGTCGGAGAGCTCCGTGGGCACCGAACCGTGCCGTGACTCGATCGTCATCAGCCCGCCGCTCTGCACGAGCCCGCCTGCCAGGACCTTGACGGCGACGGTCGGCGTGTCTGTCACCTGGGAACGCAGGTTCTGGACGGTGATCGCACCGCCGGCCGTCGAGTCGGTGTTCATGTCGGCGTCGGTGTGCGACTCCGCGATCAGCCTGACCGCTCCCGAGGCCGTCACGTGGCCGGCACCGAACTGGGCCAGGACATCCACGTCGACCTTGGCCTCGGAGACCGACGGCGGTGCCGACTCGATCGTCACCAGGCCGAAGCTGGTGCTCTCGATCTTCGTCACCGCACGGTCGGCCGCCGACGCAGTGACGTCGATCGTCGAGGCGCCGGCCACGCCGCACGTACCGGCCACACCGTCGGGGCCGAAGCAGGCGATCGTCGTGCCGACGTTGCCATTGAGCTGGGCGCTCGTCGTGGCCTGGATGAGGGCGTTCGGTTCGACGATGCTGACGGTCACCAGGCCGAACTGGCTCGACTTGGTGAAGGCCTGAGCGATGTTGATGGCGACCGCTGTGACCGCTAGGGCATGCGCGCCGATGGAGATGGTCGAACCCGACCCGACGATCGCGTCGGTGTTGGTATCGGACGTGATCGTAGCCTCGGACTCACTGAGGTTGACGGCGCCGAGACCAACAGCGGTGGCCTGCACCGTTGCCTTGGCCGTGCGCTCGGCGTGTGCGTTCACTGTCAGCAGCCCTGCGGAGGTGACCGAACCGTTGAGCAGCGCCGTGTTGCCGGCGCCGATCCGGGCGACCGGCATGGAGAGACCCACCCCGATGATTCCACCGGAGGCGAGCTCGGACCGCGCCGTGCTCACGAAGGTGCCGCGCGCGTCCAGCAGGATCGAGCCGGTCGAGGCGAACGAACCGCTGTCAGAGCGGACGTCGACGTCAGCCGCGTTCGTGATGTTGGCGAAGGCAGCGGCACCATTGAACGACAGGCCCAACCCGAGGGAGAGAACCTCGGCGGTCGCGATCGACGTCTGGGTGCCGACAGCCTGGGCGGTGATCTGCGAGGAGCCCGCGACGGTTCCGTTGAGTCGCGCTCTCAGGGCACCCGAGACCGTCGAGACGGCTCCGGTGATGGTGACGCTCACGGCAAGGCTCACCGAGGTGATCTCGTCGGACGCGGTCGCCTTGTTGCCCTGGCCCTGGAGCGTCGCGTCGACGAGCACCGGCCCGGTCACCGAGACGAACGCGTTGCCGCCGAGCGATGCCTCGGTGTCCCCGGTGACCTCGGCATCGGCGAGAGCACCTCCGGCTCCGAATACCGCGACCGAGACGACGTCGACGTTGGCGGCCGCCAGGTTCTCGGCGAGCGCCTGGACCGTGAGGTTGCTGCCGCTGAGCACGTCGCCGTCGAAGAGGGCGGAGGTACCGCCGCCCACGGCGGCCGTCGGCAACATCACTGAGAGCGAGGCGGCGCCGACCGAGACGCTGGTGACCTCCGCGGTCGCCGAGTTGTGCGAGGTCGCGCGAACCGTCACTGCGGCACCCGGCGCCGTGATGGACGCGGTGGAGAGCACGGCCGCGTCGGTGTCGGCGTCCGTCGTGATGATCGCGTCGGCGCTCGTGCCCGCACCGGTGAACAGCCCAAGGCTGATGACGACCGGGTTGGTGACGACGTTGTTGGTGCTCGTGGCCTCGATCCGGACCTCGTCAGGACCGCCGTTCACGACAGCGCCAAAGCCCGCGCGGGTGCCGCCCGCCACGGTGGAGCTGGGGAGGCTGAGCGAGAGGGTGATGAGCCCGCCGGAGAAGCCGTCGGAGTCGCCCTTGGCAGTGTTCTGGCTGGTGGCAGTGACCACCAGGTTGCCCGAGGTCGTGATGGTCCCGGAGCCGACGAGCGCCTCCACGTCCGCGCTCGCACCCACCTCGGCGTCGGCGCCGCTGGCGGAGAGCGTGGCCGCGCCGATCGAGGCGATCGTGGTCAGCGCGACCGCGTGGTTGACCCCGAAGGCCCGGACGGTGAACGACGACGAGCCGGTCACGGAACCGTTCATCGTGGCACGCACAGCACCGTCGACAGTGGCCTCGGTGATCAGCGCGCTCAGGCTCACGAGCGCCGCGCCGAAGGATTTTGCGGTGGCCTTGGCCAGGTTCTCCTTGCCGTCGGCCGTCTTCGCCTCGACGAGCACGGCGCCGCTCGAGCCAAGCGACGCTGAGGAGCCGACCAGGGCCTCGATTGAGGCGCCGGACGTGATCTCCGCGAAGCCGAAGACGCCTGTGAGGCCGATGACGGAGAAGCCCACGGACACCACGGGAGCGAGGGCCATGTTCTCTGCGGAGGAGCGGATCGTGATGCTGGATGCCCCGCTGAAGTCGCCGTCGACCTGGGCCAGCGTGTGTCCGGACACGGACGCGACGCGCACCATGACCGACAGGCTGATGCCGCCGACGGAGATCTGCGGGAAGAGCTGAGATGTGTCGGCGACGTTGGTGGCGGTGGCCAGCACGAGCACCGCCCCGGAGGTCGAGATGTCGCCGGTCGCGGCCACCTTGGCCTCGGTCGACCGGCCGTTGTCGGCGCGGGCGATCGTGAGTCCGATGCTGAGCACCCCGACCGAGACATTGAGCGTCTCCGTGTGCACCGTGTGGACGCCTGTCGCGGTCACCTGCACCCCGCCTGCGCCGACCGTCCCCCGTGCGCCGGAACTGGCCGTGGCGATGCCTCCGATATCGGCGAAGGCCAGCCCCCCGCTGATGGCCGCAAGGCCGCCACCGACTGCGATCGCCAGGATCGAGGAGTCGATCACGTCGTCGACCGTCACGAACAGGTGCGCGACCGAGCCTCCGTCACCGAGCCGTACGTTGCCTACCGTCGCCTGCGAGCCGCCCGTGACGGACGTGACGGCCACGGCAGCACCGGCAGCGAACACACCGATGGAGGGGGCGATGGTGTAGGCCTGCAGACCGCGATGCGCCACCGCGTTGACGTCGACCCCCCCGCCGGCCTTGAGGATCCCGCCGGCACCGATCGCGCTCGTGTCGATGTGCGCGTTCTGGGTCCCCTTGTCGTTGACGACGGCGACGACCGCGCCCACGGCGACGAAACCGGCCGCACCGGCGAAACCGACCGCCGTCGAAGTCTCGTCCATGACCGCGCGCACCCTGACGGTGCCGTTGGCCGTGATCGACGAGTGCTCTCGGATCGCCGCGTCGGTGTTGCTCTTGATCGTCATGACCAGGACAGACGCGCCTGCGCCGACCAGGCCTGCACCGAACGAGCCCGCGACGCCGACGACGTCGAGCCTGTCGATCGCGAGCACGTTCACGTCGGTGCCGGCGACGACGGTCGCGTCGATGTAGGAGGTGGTGCCACCGGCCGCCGGGCCGAACGCGGCCGTGACGACGCCGGAGCCGGGCGACGCGTTGGTGATCTGCGTCTGCGGGCCGACCAGCCCACCGCTGATGCGGTTGTTGGTGGAGCTCTCGCCGTTGGAGAGCTGCCAGAAGTCGGGCTCGGAGCCGGGCGACCTGTTCTGATTGAGGAACACTCCGATCTTGGTCACCTTGGCGACGTACTTCTGGCCGCCGAACGAGACCGCGTCACCTGCGTCGTAGGCGGTCCCCGCGTTCCACGCCGTCTGCGCCGCGCCGCCGCCGTTGGTGGTGCCGCTCAGGACGCTGGTGTAGCCGTTGCCGCCACCGGCCGCGACGCTGTCCGCGCCGTTGACGCTGCTGTCGGTGTTGGTGCGTGCCTCCGACTCACCCTGCCAGTCGGCGGAGTTCACGTCGGGGTTCCCGTTGTGGGCGCCGACGAAGGAGCCATCGCTCGCGTGGTCGACCTTCGCTGCGTACTGCTTGCTGCCGAAGGTGACGACGTCACCCTTGCGGTAGTACGCCGTCGAGCTGGTCGCGGTGCCGGTCAGGAACCCACCACGGTCGGGACCACCGTTCGCGGAGTGGTACGTCGTGACCGGCTGGGTGCCGACCGTCCAGACGGAGACCGCGAAGCTGACGCCGACCACGCCGCCGGAGACGCTCAGGGCGTAGGTCTGCACCTGCTTGCGCGACATCGCCTGCACGTCGACCGAGCCAAGTGCCCGCACCGTGGTTCCGGGCCCGGCGATGTACGCCGACACGGAGGACTCCGCGACGCCGATGTCGATTCCACCCGACACTCCCACGAACCCGATGCCGATACCACCGGCGACGGTGAGTGACCTGAAGTCGTCGGCAGCCGACACGTTCACGGACTGGACGCTGTTGGCACCTGGCAACGAGTTGATGGTGGATCCGGGTCCGATGAACGACTCGGTCGCCGCGTGCAGCAAGGTGACGCCCACCCCGCCGGCCACGCCCACGAAACCGCCGCCCACTGCGGGGGCGAGCCCGAACACGTCCTCACGGGAGTACGCCTGGACTGCTAGCCCGTGGAAGCTGCCGATGGTGCCGAAGCCGCTGCCGCCCACGGTCCCGTCGTACACCCCACCCAGACCGGTGCCGCTGCCGCCGGCGTCCACGACGCTGCCGCTGCCCAGGTAGGCCTTGGTCTGCTTGTCCATCGTGGCGACGCCGATGGCCGCACCGACCGCGACGTAGCCGACCGCCAGCGCGGCCGTGACCAGGACGAGCTTCGTCACGTCCTGGGCGGAGACGAGCACGTCGCCACCCGCGTTGATGGCGGCCCCGGCGCCTTGGCAGTCGCCGAGCGTCGGCGTGGTGGGCGTGCCCGTGCACGCAAACGTCAACTCATCGAGGATCGTGACCGAGACGCTGCCGGCCACGCCCACCGTGCCACCACCCACGCCGGCGACGACGGAGACGATCGTCGACTTCGCGTTGGCAGTGATGCTCACGTCGTTCATCGCCCGCACCGTGGCGCCCGAGCCGACGTAGCTGTTGGTCGTGGTGGTCAGGACCCTGACACCGACCGGGACGGAGATGCCTGCGCTGCCTCCCACGGCGACCGTCACGCCGATGCCCAGGTGGTACATCGAGTTCACCGCGGCGACCCGGACCGACTGGGCGGCATTGGCCCCGGCGACGTTGGTGCCGCAGCTGACGCCGCAGTTGATCGTCGCGCTGGCTCCGATGTGGGCGGACGTGTGGACGTTGTCCACGAAGACCGTGCCGGCGATCGTCACCGACGCCGCGCCGCTGAAGCCGAGGCCGATGCCGAAGGCCGCGATGTCGTCGCTGTTGTTGGCGGTCACGGCGACGCCCCGGAAGCTCGCCGAGGGCAAGGTGAGCAGACGCGGTCCGTAAGCGCTCGCGTCGCCCGAGGGGGTCTTGCCGCTCAGCGTGAAGCTGTGCGACCGGCCGCCGTCGCTCGGGAGCACGGTGAGGTCGACGATGGCGCCGGACGGGTCATCGGACTTCTTCGTGCGCAGCTGGAACCAGCCACCGCCCGAGTCCTTGAAGTAGTACGTCCGCCCGTCGACCAGACCGCCGCTGGCCTCCGCCCCCGCCGAGCTGTAGATGACGGCGTCGTCGTCCACGGCACCGAGGCTGTAGGGCAGGTTGATCCGGTTGCCGCCCAGGTCGACCGTCGAACCACTCGGCGTGAAGCGCTTCGACTCGTCCTTGGCCACACCCGCCTGCATCGTGGGCACCAGGCGGTGCTGGTAGCCGAGGCCGCCGGCCAGGGCGATGGTGTCGACGGCGGCGCTGCCGACCGCTCCGTCGTCCTTGCCGCCGTTGTCGCATGCGAGGTTGCCGCCGAGCGCGATGCCGTAGAGCTTGCAGTAGTCGCTGGCCAGCCTCAGCGAGTCGTTGTCGACCTTGAGCACCCAGTACACGCCGCCGTCGACGAGACCGGTGATGGCAGTGCCGCCACCGTCGTCGTAGATGACCTGGTCGCCGGTCTTCAGGCCGTGCTGGTACGCCAGGTTGACCGTGTCGCCGCTGGTGATGACACCACCGACCGTCGGGTCGAACCGGGTGTCCAGCGCCGTCTGGGAATAGGGCCCGTCGACGACCGACAGCGTGCCATTGCCGGCTGCGGAGACGTTGGCGAAGTTGCCGATGTAGGCGTGCGTCTGCTTGGTGACGACGGGGACGGCCACGGCGGCGCCGACTGCCGCCGTGCCGCTGGCGGAGATGTTGCCGGCGATGACATTGAGGGTCAGCGACTCGGCTGCCGAGACCCGCACGCTTCCGCCTGCCCGCAGTACCGTGCCGCCCGCGGAGTTCACTCCGTCCACGATCCGCGCCACGGTGGTCACGCTGATCACCGGGACGGCCGCGTTGACGCTGACCGCGGCGGTGCCAGCGAACCCGCCACCCACGGACAGGGACGTGATGCTCTCGCTCGACGTCGCGTCGACCGATGCGTTCCCGGTGACGACGATGTCGCCGTTCCTGCCGATCGAGGCGGTGGTCGTCTTGTTGATCACCTCGACGTCGACTCCGACGCCCACACCGGCCGTACCGCCGATGGCCAGCTGCCCGGCGAGGGAGAGCAGCGTGGTGGTGTCGCTCGCGGTCACGACGAGACCGGCGGTGCCGGCCACGGTGACGTTGTCGTCGATGTGGGCCGTCGTCGTGTCGGTGAGCACGTCGACGATCACCGACCCGGCCACACCGACGTCCCCGCCGACGGAACCGCCGACGGCGATGAGCGTCAGCCCCGTGGTCTGCAACGCAGCGACGCTGATGATCAGATCGACGACACCTCGCCCGCATGGTGCGAACGTGTCGTGTGGCTCGCCCTGTCAGCCTACGCGGGTGTTGAGCGCAGTACCCAGCT
>JANMMN010000083.1:0-4179 GCA_031373405.1 Actinomycetes bacterium | reverse complement strand
CGGCGCGCTGGTCGGCGGGGGCGCCGGCGGCGGTCGAGCCGGTGGAGTCCTGCGCCTTCAGCTCGCCGCCCACGGCCGGTTGTGGCCCGACCGCGCCGTCGGACAGGCCGACCGCTCCGCCCGAAGACGCAGAACTGCCAGACGCGCAGCCGGTCAGGGCGAGCGCGGCCGTGACGAGCACGACGCCGGTGAGGGCGAGCCCACGGTGCCGCGGCGTACGACGGATCGCGGTGGGTGCGATGACGGCGGCCATGACGTCCTCCTCGGTGAGCGCCGACGTCGCTCGTCGTGCCTCGCCGGTCGGACGTGACGGGCACCACACCGGTTCCCCTCGGGCCGGTCTCGATCCGGCGCCGGCTCAGCGGTGGTGGCAGGGTGTGCCTCGTGACCGATGCACCGCCCGCCGCCGAGGAGTCCGGCATCCCGTTGCGCGACCGGATCGAACGATCAGCCGACCGTGGCCGTCGTCCGCACGTCGTGGTCGTGGGCGGCGGGATCTCCGGCCTCGCCGCGGCGTGGCAGCTGTGTCGCGACCGGCACGACCTGCAGGTCACCGTGCTCGAGTCCTCGTCCCAGCTCGGCGGAAAGCTGCGCCTCGGCGAGCTCGAGGGCCTCGCCCTCGACGAGGGCGCCGAGTCGGTGCTGGCGACGCGGCCCGAGGCCGTGCGGCTCATCCGCGACGTGGGGCTCGGCGATGACCTCGTACACCCTGCGGTCGTCGCGCCACGCCTGGTGATCGAGGGCAACCTCCGTGAGCTGCCGACCGGGTTGGTCATGGGTGTCCCGACAGATCTCGCGGCGCTGGCGCGCTCGGGCGTGCTCTCGTCCCAGTCGCTCGCACGGATCCCGCTCGACCACGTGCTGCCGCCGACCCGCATCGGCGAGGACATCTCGATCGGCGAGTACGTCGGCCGTCGTCTCGGGACCGATGTCGTCGACCGCCTGGTGTCACCGCTGCTCATGGGCGTCTACGCCGATCGGGCCGTCAACGTCTCGATGCGTGCAGCGGCACCCCGGCTCTTCGAGGCGTGCCGCAGCGAACGCTCGTTGCTCGTCGCTGCCCAGCGGGCGCGTCGCAGGACCACCCCGGGTGACTCCCCGACCCACCTCTTCGCCGGTATCTCGGGGGGCATCGGTCGGCTGCCCGTCGCGCTCGCGCAACGGCTCCGCGCTGCCGGCGTCGAGATCCGCACCGGCGCGACGGTGCGCGACGTACGCCGGGCCGTCCGCGGCTGGGACGTCGTCGTCGGGCGCACCGACGACGAGCGACGCGTGCACGCGGACGCGGTCGTCATCGCCGTCCCGGCGGCGGCTGCTGCCAGGCTCATGGCCGGGCTCAACCTGCAGGCCGAGACCGAGCTCACCGAGATCGACTCGACCTCCGTCGCTGTCGCGACGCTGCTCTACCGGGCGGAGGACCTGCCCGGTGGGGTGCTGCCTCACGGCAGCGGCTACCTGGTGCCCCCGTCGGAGGGTCGACCGGTCAAGGCCGCGACATTCTCATCCCAGAAGTGGGCCTGGGTCGGCGACGCCGCCCGCGCTCGCGGGCTCGCCGTCGTGCGCTGCTCGCTGGGGCACGCCGACGACGTCGAGGTGCTGCAGCGCGACGACGACGAGCTGGCGCGGCTTGCGGCCGACGATCTGGCGTTCGTCGCTCGACTGGGCCGGGCCCGTCCGATCGCCTCGAAGGTGGCGCGCTGGGGAGGCGGTCTCCCTCGCTATGCGGTCGGCCACGTCGAGCGGGCCGAACGGATCACGTCGGCGGTCGAGTCGATGCCCGGCATCGCCATCTGCGGCGCCGCCTTCGACGGGGTCGGGATCGCCGCCTGCGTCGGTCGTGCGTCCTCGGCGGCGGGGTGGATCAGCGCGCACCTGGCCTACGACGGACAATGGCGACATGGCTGAGCAGAGCACGACGGTCCCGGGTGAGTCCGGCAAACGACCGCAGCAGGGCAAGGCGGCACGCGAGATCAACGACGCGATCCGCTACACGTCGTGGTCGGTGTTCCGCGCCGTCGGCGCCCTCGGCGACCGTGATCGTGATCGCTCCGAGATCGCGCGCGAGGTCGAGGAGCTCGTCGATCAGCTCGCTGCCAAGGACGTCGTCGTCCGCGGGTGGTACGACGTCGCCGGTCTGCGCGCGGACGCCGATGTCGTGCTCTGGATGCACGCAGCGTCGAGCGACGACCTCCAGGATGCGTATCACCGGGTGCGCCGTACCGAGCTCGGACGCTCGCTCGAGCCGGTCTGGTCGCAGCTGGCACTGCATCGTCCTGCGGAGTTCAACAAGTCGCACGTGCCCGCGTTCCTGGGTGACGAGGAGGCGAAGGCGTACGTCTGCATCTACCCGTTCGTACGCTCCTACGAGTGGTATCTGCTCCCCGACGAGGAGCGACGCGAGCTGCTCGTGGAGCACGGGCAGATGGGGCGCGACTTCCCCGACGTGCGTGCCAACACCGTGGCGTCGTTCGCCCTCGGCGACTACGAGTGGATCCTCGCCTTCGAGGCCGACGAGCTGCACCGGATCGTCGACCTCATGCGGCACCTGCGCGGATCGCGGGCGAGGCTGCACGTCCGCGAGGAGATCCCGTTCTACACCGGTCGCCGCCGCTCCGTGACAGACCTGGTCGCGGACCTTCCCTAGTCGACCGGGTCGAGGCGCAGGCTGATGGAGTTGATGCAGTAGCGCTGGTCGGTCGGTGTGCCGTATCCCTCGCCGTCGAAGACGTGGCCGAGGTGGCTGCCGCAGGAGGCGCAACGCACCTCGACCCGGCGCATGCCCAGCGTGGAGTCTTCGATCTCGACGACGGCCTCGCCCGCGAGGGGCGACCAGAACGAGGGCCAGCCGCAGTGCGAGTCGAACTTGGTCTCGCTGGTGAACAGCTCCGCACTGCAGGCGCGGCACGAGTAGGTGCCGCGGGTCTTGGTGTCGGTGTACTCGCCGACGAACGCGCGCTCGGTGCCGGCGCCGCGCAGCACCTGGTACTCCGCGGGGGAGAGCTCGGCCCGCCACTGCTCGTCGGTCTTCGCGACGGGGTACGGCGCGCCGTCGGGCATGGTCTCCGTCAGGGGGTCGCTGTGCGTGCTCATGAGGGAGAACGTACGTCGCAGCAGGCCGCTGAGCCACTCCGATGCCATGACGGAACCCTTACGCGTGGGACGTCGACGCCACGGTGCGCGACGAGGATCCGGGGCGAGGAGTCATGGGGACATCGTGCCGGGCGAGTCCCTCGCGGCGCACGCGGGTTGCGCGTAACGTCGCCTCTCGTGGCGACGACCTTCGGTGCTCCCGTGGAGCTTGCGGTGGGTGAGCACGTGGTGCGGGTGAGCAATCCCGAGAAGCCGTACTTCCCGACGGTCGGCATCACCAAGCTCGAGGTCGTGCAGCACTACCTGGACTGCGGCGAAGGCATCCTGCGTGCGCTGCGCGAGCGCCCGACGACCCTGGAGCGCTGGCCCGGCGGTGTCGTCGAGGGCGCACGGATCTCGACGCGCGAAGGCTTCAAGGGCGAGGCGTTCTACCAGAAGCGCGTGCCACAGGGGGCCCCGGCGTACGTCGAGACCGCGCACATCACGTTCCCGTCCGGGCGCACGGCCGACGAGATCGCGCCGACGAGCCTCGCTGTGATCGCCTACGCCGCGAACCTCGGCACGATCACGTTCCACCCATGGCCTGTGCGCCGAGCGGACGTCGACCACCCCGACGAGCTGCGACTCGACCTCGACCCCGGACCGGGCACGGACTTCGCCGACGCGGTCGAGGTGGCCGGCGAGCTGCACGGTCTTCTCGACGAGCTCGGGATGCTGGGGTGGCCGAAGACCTCCGGTAGTCGGGGTGTGCACGTCTACGTGCGGATCGAGCCGCGTTGGGACTTCACCGCGGTGCGGCACGCCGCCATCGCCGTCGGTCGTGAGCTCGAACGCCGGATGCCCGGGCGCGTCACGACGAAGTGGTGGAAGGAGGAGCGCCCGCACGGCGCGGTGTTCCTCGACTTCAACCAGAACGCACGCGACCGCACCATCGCTTCGGCGTACTCCGTGCGCTCGAAGCCGCATGCGCCGGTGTCGATGCCGGTGACGTGGAGCGAGCTCACCGAGGTCACGCCGTTCGACTTCACCGTGCGCACGGCAGGTCGGCGCTTCGCCGAGGTCGGAGATCTGCACGCCGCGATCGACGAC
>JANMMN010000006.1:0-1868 GCA_031373405.1 Actinomycetes bacterium | reverse complement strand
CCCGTGACGAGGTCGCTCGCGCCATCAACTCCGAGGTGAAGGCGGGGCGCGGATCCCCCCGCGGGGGTGTCTATCTCGATGTGTCGAGCCGCCTGCCCGCCGACGTCATCCGCAAGAAGCTCCCCTCGATGTGGCACCAGTTCAAGGAGCTGGCCGACGTCGACATCACCAAGGAGCCGATGGAGGTCGGTCCGACCTGCCACTACGTCATGGGTGGGGTCGAGGTCGATCCGGACGACGAGCAGACCAAGCTGCGCGGCCTGTTCGCGGCCGGCGAGGTCTCGGGTGGGATGCACGGCTCCAACCGGCTCGGTGGCAACTCGCTGTCCGACCTGTTGGTCTTCGGTCGGCGTGCCGGTCTCGGTGCCGCGATGCTCGTGGACGAGCTCGGCGACGACCGTCCGGTCGTGACCGACGAGATGCTTGCCGACGCCGAGGCGGAGGCGCTGCTGCCGTTCACGGTGGAGAGCGGCGAGAACCCGTTCGTCATCCACGCCGAGCTGCAGCAGACGATGAACGACCTCGTCGGGATCATCCGCACCGAGTCCGAGCTGGTCGAGGCGCTGGCCAAGCTCGCGGAGTTCCGGGTGCGGGTGAAGAACGCCCGGGTCGAGGGTGGCCGAGTGTTCAACCCGGGCTGGCATCTCGCGCTCGACCTGCGCAACATGCTGCTCGTCGGCGAGGCCGTCGCGAAGGCTGCGCTGGAGCGCCAGGAGAGCCGCGGTGGGCACACCCGCGACGACTACCCTGCGATGAGCCCGGAGTGGCGCAAGGTCAACATCGTCTGCCGCGCCGAGGGTGACGTCGTCGAGATCGAGCGACAGCCGATCGACCCGATGCGGGAGGACCTCATCGAGCTCTTCGACATCGCCGAGCTGAAGAAGTACCTGACCGAGGACGAGCTCCCGAAGGGCGCGCACTGATGACCTACACAGCCAAGTTCAAGGTCTGGCGCGGTGACGACAAGGGCGGCGCGCTCCAGGACTTCGAGGTCGAGGTCAACGAGGGCGAGGTCGTGCTCGACATCGTGCACCGGCTCCAGGCGACGGAGGCCCCGGACCTCGCTGTGCGCTGGAACTGCAAGGCCGGCAAGTGCGGTTCGTGCAGCGCCGAGATCAACGGCAAGCCGCGGCTGATGTGCATGACGCGGATGAACACCTTCACCGAGGACGAGACCATCGCGATCACTCCGATGCGCACCTTCCCGGTCATCCGCGACCTGGTCACGGATGTCTCGTACAACTACGAGAAGGCGCGCATGGTCCCCGCCTTCGCGCCGCCGGCCGACCTCGAGCCGGGCGACTACCGCATGGCGCAGGTCGACGTCGAGCGCTCGCAGGAGTTCCGCAAGTGCATCGAGTGCTTCATGTGCAACAACGTGTGCCATGCCGTGCGCGACCACGAGGAGAACAAGACGACGTTCTCCGGTCCTCGCTTCCTCATGCGCATCGCCGAGCTCGACATGCACCCGCTCGACACGGTCGACCGACGGGAGATCGCGGTTGAGGACCACGGTCTGGGCTACTGCAACATCACCAAGTGCTGCACCGAGGTGTGTCCCGAGCACATCCACATCACGGACAACGCGCTGATCCCGCTCAAGGAGCGCGTGGCCGACAAGAAGTACGACCCGCTGTTCTCCGTGGCGTCGCTGTTCGGCAAGAGCACGGCGAAGCGCCGCGTGCCCCCTGCGACGCCTAAGTCCTGATGTAGAAACTTTCATGACGGTGGGCGGACCCCAGCGGGGTCCGCCCTCCGTCGTTCGCTGCTGACTAGCTCAGGGCCTTGGCCTTGAGCGCGTCGAACTCCGCCTGGCTGATCGCGCCCGAGTCGAGCAGGCCCTTGGCCGACGCGATCTGGTCGGTCGC
>JANMMN010000024.1:0-4246 GCA_031373405.1 Actinomycetes bacterium | reverse complement strand
GGTGCTGCTGTTCCTCTACCCCGTCTGGGTCGGGGTGATCGCGACGGTGCTCCTGCGCCAGCCGCAGTCGCGACTCGTCGTCGCGTGCTCCGGCACGGCCGTGCTCGGTGCCGCCCTCACGGTCGGGGGGATCGGTGGTGGGGGAGCCGACCTGACCGGGGTGCTGCTCGCCGTCGGGGCGTCGATGGGGTTCGCGGCGTACGTCGTGATCTCCGGGCGACTGGTCCGGCGCGCGGGCAGCCTGCTCACGACAACGCTCGTCACCACAGGCGCGGCGGTCACGTTCATCGCGCTGGCAGTGGGGACAGGATCGGTGGGGCCGAACGACGGTCCCGGGTGGGCGTCGATCATCGCGATGGCGGTGGTCGGGACGGTGGTGGCGTTCGGGTTCCTCAGCGCCGGCCTCGCGCGGCTGCCTGCCGCCGACGCCTCGGTCATCTCGACGGTCGAACCCGCCGTCGCGATCGTGCTGGGCGCGGCGTTGCTGGGGGAGGACGTGGGCCTGCTGCAGCTGGTGGGCGTGGCGCTCGTGCTCGGCTCGGTCGCGGTGCTGCTCCGGCGGGCCACGGAGTCCGAGGTGCTCGACCCGGTCGTCGGTCACGAGTAGCCGGGCCCGGCCACCGGGCGGCCCAGGGTGCCTGGCAGGGGGAATGCCGACGCCGTGTGAGAATGTTGGCTCGGTACGCCCCTTGCGCACCGCCTCACCTTGCACGCCCCGGTGACCCCCGGCAGTGCGCCTGACAGATCGACGAGAGGTCCGTTCGTGCCGTCGAAGCCGACCAAGGCCAGCGCCACCAGCAAGACCACCACCAAGGCACCCGTCAAGCCCGCGCCCGTGAAGGCAGCCCCCGCGACGAAGGCACCAGCGAAAGCTGCTCCCGCGAAGATTGCAGCGACAAAGGCCGCTCCCGCGAAGGTTGCAGCGACGAAGGCCGCACCAGCGAAGAAGGCTCCGGCGAAGGCCGCCGCTCCCGCAAAGGCCGCTGCGAGTAAGGCCTCGCCGGTGAAGGCCCCGGCCGCGAAGAGCACAGCCACGAAGCAGGCAGCGCCAGTCAAGACCGCGCCCGCGAAGGCGCCCCCTGCGAAGGTCGCGCCCGCGAAGGCGTCCCCCGCGGCGAAGGTCGCACCCGCCAAGACCGCCGACGCGGCGCCTGCCAAGAAGCCCGCCGCGAAGCCCGCCGCGAAGCCGGCCGCGAAGCCCGCCGCGAAGCCCGCCGCCAAGGCAGTACCTGCGAAGGGTGGCAAGGCGGCCGTGGCGGATGGCGTCGATCGTGACGCGCCCGCCGAGGTCGACCTCAAGGCGGCAGCGGTGCTCGAGGTGGCGCTCGAGGCTGAGCTCGCCGGCGATCTGGCCGAGGTGGTCGTCGACCCGGCGGCCGTGCCGAAGGAAGGCGAGGCTGAGGCTGACAAGCCGGACGACGAGTCCGAGGCCTTCGTCATCTCCGATGTCGACGAGACCGACGAGCCTGTGCAGACGGTCACGGTGGCCGGTGCAACCGCCGACCCGGTCAAGGACTACCTCAAGCAGATCGGCAAGGTGCCGCTGCTCAACGCCGAGCAGGAGGTCGAGCTCGCCAAGCGCATCGAGGCCGGGCTCTTCGCCGACGAGAAGCTCAACGCCGGCCTCAAGATGAGCGCGACCGCCAAGGGCGACCTGCAGTGGATCGCCGAAGACGGACGTCGTGCCAAGAACCACCTGCTCGAGGCCAACCTGCGGCTCGTCGTCTCCCTCGCGAAGCGCTACACCGGGCGCGGCATGCTCTTCCTCGACCTCATCCAGGAGGGCAACCTCGGCCTGATCCGCGCGGTGGAGAAGTTCGACTACACCAAGGGCTACAAGTTCTCGACGTACGCGACCTGGTGGATCCGCCAGGCGATCACCCGCGCCATGGCCGACCAAGCCCGCACCATCCGCATCCCGGTGCACATGGTCGAGGTCATCAACAAGCTTGCGCGCGTGCAGCGCCAGATGCTCCAGGACCTGGGCCGCGAGCCCACGCCGGAGGAGCTGGCCAAGGAGCTCGACATGACGCCCGAGAAGGTCGTCGAGGTCCAGAAGTACGGCCGCGAGCCCATCTCGCTGCACACCCCGCTCGGCGAGGACGGCGACAGCGAGTTCGGTGACCTCATCGAGGACTCCGAGGCCATCGTGCCTGCCGACGCGGTGTCGTTCACGCTGCTGCAGGAGCAGCTCGACTCGGTGCTCGACACGCTCTCCGAGCGTGAGGCCGGCGTGGTCAAGATGCGCTTCGGCCTCACCGACGGGCAGCCGAAGACTCTGGATGAGATCGGCAAGGTCTACGGCGTGACGCGCGAGCGGATCCGCCAGATCGAGTCCAAGACGATGTCCAAGCTGCGTCATCCCAGCCGTTCCCAGGTGCTGCGCGACTACCTGGACTAGCCCGACACGCCCGAGCTGCCCTGATTCCCTAGTGATACCAGGAGGAGTCGCGTTCAGTTGCTGACGCGCTGCCGCGGGGGTTCAGGCGACGGGTCGGAGGGGGCGGACCTTCGGGACGCCTGCCGCTCGTTCGGCGGCGAGGTCGTGCGCCGCCTGCATCGCCAGCCAGGCTCGTGCGGTACCGACGTCGGCCCCCTCCAGACGGACGGCGAGGTTGGAGCTGATCCGGGCATGACCGTGCAGGACCCGGCTTAGCGCCACGCGGGAGATGCCGAGTCGGGAGGCGGCCTCGCTGACGCTCAGGCCGAGGCCGGCCAGGACGTCCTCGCGCAGGATCTCACCGGGGTGCACAGGGTTCTTCATGGTCACGGTCGTTCTCCTTCCCTGTCTCGTGGTAGCCCTGGTAGTCGACGAGTTCGACGTCGAAGTCGACGAACCGGAACGTCACGCGCCAGCTGCCGTTGACCCAGATCGAGTAGTGCCCGGCCAGGTCGCCTGGCAGACGCAGTCACAGCTGTTGCGGGTCGATGGGTACCGGCACCTGGCCGCTGCAGTCGGGCAGGAAGTCGACATGGATCGATCTCAGCATCGGCTCTCGAGCTGCGAGGAAGCGCCGTACGTACGGCTGGGAGTTGTGCTGTTCGAAGGCCGTTTCGTCGCGGTAGATCTCCAGGAACACGCGTGCGAGCGGGTCGTCCTTGGGCGCGCCCACGACGTACACGAGCGTGCCGGGCTCGTGAGCCCGAATGCTGGCGAGTGTCTGTTCGACCAGTTGATCGAAGTCGGAGACCGACTCGGGCAGCAGGTCATGGCGAACACTGAGCGCGAACATCGGTCCCCAATCTCGTGGCGGCACTGTATGCCGTGGGTGATGGTCGGGTGCGACGGGCAGCGGCTTCGGCGCGTGGCCCAGGCGTCGAGCCGGGCGAGCCGGCCGGTGGCGGCGATGTCGGAGTGGGGACGCGGGACACAACGTGCGGGTATGCGGGTCCTCGGGCGTCGTCAGCGGCGGTTGGTGTGGCCGGTCCAGGTTGCCCCGTCCCAGTAGCGGTGCTGCGCGGGGTCCGCGGGGTCGACGTACCACTGGGCGGGTGCCGCGGGCGGGGACGCGAGATCGAGCTCGGACCTGGTGGGCGCTGAGCGGCCCGGAGCCGACTCGCTGTCGTCCTCGACGAGGCCGGGGCGGAACCGCACGTCGATCCCGGCGAATCCCGGGGTCGCCTCGATGAAGGCGACGACGCGCACGGCACGGCCGTCGAGGATCTTCGCCCAGCGCTCGACATCGCGATCGGACAGCCGTCCGACGTCGATGCGGCTCTGTGCCGGGTCGGCCTCTCCCGCGGTGAGGATGCCGACGCGCCACTCATGATCGTGCGGCGCGAGCACCGCCCAGCGGGCCCCGTGCAGGAAACCGCCGGCCGCGGTGAGCCCGACGCGACGTGCGACCTCCATCGGTGAGCTCGGAGGGTCGACGAGCGTGAGGCTCATGACGTCGACCGAGAACGCGGCGAGATCGAGCGAGCCGCCGGTGCCGTCCACCGCGACCCTGTCGGCCGGGCCGAAGTCCACGCGGACGGAGTCGTCGAGTGCGACGGCGAGATCAGCAGCGAGGTCGGGCACGACTCGAGTGTAGGCAGAGGATCGTGAGCCAACCAGGAGGCTTTGGTGAACTCGAACCGTTCGGACGCCCCATCCCCCGCCGTTGAGCGCGTCACTCACCACGGTGAGCGATGGGCGTTGCACGCAGCGCATCCGACTCTGCCGTGCGGGTGATGCCGGGCTTGGCTCAGTCCGTCGAGTCGCCCTCGGGGGACCGAGGTGCCGTGTCGGCCGACCACCGGATCC
>JANMMN010000001.1:0-2102 GCA_031373405.1 Actinomycetes bacterium | reverse complement strand
CCCGGCGCTGGTCTCCTTGAATGCGAAGGTGAAGGCGTCGAACTTGCGCGGGGTGCCGAGCCACACGTAGCGGCAACGACGAACGTCCGTGTCCGGTTTGTAGGTGGAGGCGAAGCGGTCGCGAATGCGGGAGTTGATGCCGTCGGCAGAACCGGGCAGCCGAGAGCAGGAGCGCGCTCACGAACTGGCTGGAGGCTGACGCATCGACCGTGACCTCGCCGCCGCGGGCCGAGCCCGTGCCCTTCACGGTGAACGGCAGCGTCCGGCGAGCGTCGTCGTCGACGTCGACGCCCAGGTCCTCGAGCGCCTCGATCACCGCGGCCATCGGGCGCACGCGGGCGCGCGGGTCGCCGTCGAACCGGATGTCGCCTGCGGCCAGAGCGGCGACGGGTGGCACGAAGCGCATCACGGTGCCGGCCAGGCCGCAGTCGACATGGGCCGGACCGGCGAGGCTGTGCGGTGTGACCAACACGGGACCGTCGTGGTCGAGCCCGCGGAGCTCGGCGCCCAACGCCGAGAGCGCGCGGCCCATGAGCAGGGTGTCGCGGGCCCGTAGCGCCCCGGTGAGCTGCGAGGGTCCGTCGGCGAGGGCGGCGAGGACGAGTGCGCGGTTGGTCAGCGACTTGGAGCCGGGCACCGGCACGACCGCGTCGACCGGTGCCGCCGCCAGAGGTGCCGGCCACGGATGGTCGTCGGATGCCACGGCCCGCAGCCTATCCGGCCGCCGTGCACGACCCGTCAGCCTGACCCGGCTCCCACCGATGCCGGGTGCGGCAGGATCACCTCCATGTGTGGGAGGTACGCCGCTAGCCGCAACCCCGAGGACCTCGTGACGGAGTTCGACGTCGTGGTCGCGCCGCAGGGGCCCGCGCTGGCACCGGACTGGAACGTCGCTCCCACCAAGGAGGTCTACGCCGTCATCGACCGGCTGCCGCGCCACGCGGAGCCCGATGACGTCGTACGCCGGGAGCTGGCGGTCGTGCGCTGGGGGCTGGTCCCCTCGTGGGCGAAGGACCCGTCGATCGGGAGCCGGCTGATCAACGCCAGGATGGAGACCGTCGCCGAGAAGCCGGCGTTCCGTAAGGCGTTCGCGAAGCGACGTTGCCTGCTGCCGGCCGACGGCTACTACGAGTGGTACACCCCGCAGGACGGCCCGAAGACCAGGAGCGGCAAGCCGGTCAAGACGCCGTTCTTCATCCATCCGGCCGACGGCGGAGTGCTCGCGATGGCCGGCCTCTACGAGCTGTGGCGAGACCCGACGCGCACCGACGAGGACCCCAATGCCTGGCTGGTCACCGCTGCGGTCCTCACCACCACCGCGGAGGACGCGGTCGGGATGATCCACGACCGGATGCCGCTCCTCGTCGAGCGCGACCGTTGGCGTGAGTGGCTCGACCCCGATGCCGCCGGTGGCGACCCTCGCGATCTGCTGGTGCCGGCCGCCCCGGGGCGCCTGGACGCCCACCCCGTCTCGACCGCGGTCAACGCCGTGCGCAACAACGGTCCGGAGCTCGTGGCGCCCCTCCAGGCGGAGGGCACGACCGACGGCCCGATGCTGTTCTGAGGCGGAGGACGTGACGGCACTGCGGGTGAGCACGTCGGTGCACGACGTCCTGACCACGATGGGCCCGGCCCGGCTGCACGTGCGCGCGGTGAGCCGCCCGCGGGCCGTGCTCGTGCTCGGCCACGGCGCCGGGCGCGGCGCCGACACCGAGGACCTGCTCGGGCTGGCAGGCAGCCTGCCGTCGCTCGGCACCACGGTGGTGCTGCTCGACCAGCCGTGGGTGCTCGCCGGACGCCGGGTCGCTGCGGCCGCCACGAGCCTCGACGTCGCCTGGGTCGAGGCACTCGCTGAACTCCCGAGGATCCTCCGCGGGTCCGCGGGTGCCCCGATCGTGGTCGGCGGACGCAGCGCCGGCGCCCGCGTCGCCTGCCGTACGGCGGCCACCGTGGGGGCCTCCGGCGTTCTGTTGCTCGCCGTGCCCCTGCTCCCTCCGGCCGCACGAGCCGACGACGCGCGCCGGGAGGTCGCCCTCGCAGTGCGTCTCGGCGAGCTGGGCGCGCCGGTCCGCGCCGGGATCCCGGTCGTGGCCGCGCAGGGT
>JANMMN010000361.1:0-11842 GCA_031373405.1 Actinomycetes bacterium | reverse complement strand
GCCTGACGATGTCGTGGCCGAGTTCGAAGCCGCGACACAGGCGCGTCGCGGGTGGCCGCCACCGCTGGTCGTCGCTCGTTGAGTCGCCGGTGCGCGCGTCAATGAAGGTGGGATCGGTTCGGTCCTATCGAACCTATGGACCCTTCAGTGGGGGGTCAGGCGTCGGAGTTGACCTTGCGGGCGCTGGGGATGGAGAAGCGGCCCACTCGGGTGAGCTCGAGCAGGTCGGCGGCGTTCCCGTCACCGAGGAGCCGCTCGGCGGCTTCGACGATGGCCTCCACCTGCACCGTGGGCAGCGCCCGGCCGGCGTTGAGCCGGAACTTCACCAGCAGGTCGGAGCGGGAGAGCGGGTGCTCGGGACCGCCGCGCGAGGAGTCGACCCGGTGCTCGAAGAGGTGCCCGCCCGAGGTCTGCACCCGCAGCACCGCCGCGAAAGCGCGCGGGAAGATCTCGCTGGCCCGCTCGTCGGCGACGCAGCGCACCTTCTCCGCGAGAGCGAGCAGCCTCGGGTCGGCGTAGGTCGCCTCGGTGAAGTCGTCGAGGTAGAGCCCGAGGCCACCGCCGCCGAGCAGGGCGCGGGCCACCGTGAACGGACCGCTGAACTTCGCGTGGTACGGCGTACGCGGTCGGATCTTGTCCTCGCGCGGCTCCGCGATCGTGCGCAGCGTCGGCGCCGCCACACCCAGCTCGACCCACTCGATCTCGGACGGGTCGAGACCCTGGGCCCGCATCGCGAGCGCGCAGTCGATGCCGGGGTGGGTGAAGTGGTTGCTCGGGTAGGGCTTGTAGACGGTGCGCAGCAGCTCCCAGCGGTCACCGAGGCCGTCGAGCATCGCGCCTTCGTCGTAGCGGCCGTCGAGGTAGGCCTGGAAGAAGCCGAAGCGACCTTCCAGCACGGTCGGGGGACCGGTGACGCCTTCCTGCGCGAGCACTGCTGCAGTGACGCCACCGTGTGCTGCCCAGCCGCAGTGGATCCGCTTGACGGTGCCGCCGGTGCGGTTGGCCTCGATGACTCCCGCGCCCATCGAGGCAGCGATACCCATGGCCGAGGCGATCTCGTCGGAGTCCAGGCCGTAGAGCAGCCCCGCGGCAGCGGCGGCTCCGAGCGTGCCGACGATCGAGGTCGCGTGGAAGCCCTTCTCGAAGAAGAGCGAGTTGCGCAGCTCGACGAGGTAGGAAGCCATGCCGAGACGGTTGGTGATCTCGATACCGGCCGCGACCGCGGCGATGAGCTCGGCGCCGCTGGCACCGGTCGCCTCGGCGGCTGCCAGCGCGGCCGGGACGACCGAGGCCGAGGGGTGCAGCACGGACGGGAGGTGTGTGTCGTCGAAGTCGAGGGCGTGCGCGAGCGTGCCGTTGATCAGTGCCGCGGACGGCGCCGGCAGCTTCTCGGCCGAGCCGATGACGCCGGACTCCTCGACCCCGCCCCACCGCTTCACAGCACGGAGCACGGCCTGGTCGGGGTCGGCGGACGTGAGGCTCTCGGCTCGACCGGCGAGACAGTTGCCGACCACGTCGAGGATGCGGTTGACGACATCCTCGGACACCTTCGACGGCAGGGCACCGTCGCGGCATGACACCGCGAAGTCGGCGAGCTGCTGCACCTGGGTGCGGTCCTGGGTCACGGCACCATCACCTCTGTCCTGCGACGAGCGCCAACGGGCGGACCGGACCACCCGTGGCACCCACGACATTGAGCGGGGCGAGCACGAGCACGCACTCGGCGACATCGAGGTCGAGCAGCGGGTGCAGGCGCATCGTCTCGACGATGTTGATGCCGTGGTCGACCAGGAACATCCGGTGCACGGGAAGGAGAGCGTGGCCGGCCCCGGCCTTGATCTGCTCGAAGGCGATGGTCTCGCCACCGGCGACACTCACGCCTCGGTCGATGCACCACTGCGCCGCGCTGGGGTCGATCCCGGGAACGCCGTCTGCGGCACCGACGAACGCGTCAGGTTCGTCCCAGCGGCGCGACCAGCCGGTGCCGATGAGCACAGCGTCCCCGGGCTCGACCGTGACGCCCGCACGGTCGGCTGCTCCCTGCAGGTCGTCGGCGGTCACCCCGTAGCCGGGCGGGAGGACGTCGGTGCCGTGCAGCCGGGCGATGTCGAGGACCACGGCGCGGCCGACGTACGGCGGGAAGGAGTCGATGCCGAGCTCGCGAAAGCCAACGTGCGACTGGACCGACGCTGCTTCGACGCCACCGAAGAGCGCACCCTCGTGCGAGACGTGCGCGAGCGCATCGACGTGAGTGCCGACGTGCCCGCCCGTCACGATGATCTCGTTCGCCGCTGAGCCACCGTCGGCGCGCACGTAGTCACCATGGCGACGCTGCAGCGCCATCTGGAACGGCGGGTGGTTGGGCGACTGGGGCATGCCGCGAAACATCGGCTGCGCGAGGTCGACGACGGTCGCGGCCGCGAGGGCGGCGGCGATGTCCCCCGAGGAGAAGGTCACGGAGCGTCCTTCCTCAGACGACCCCGCCGGCCGCGAGGCCGGCGATGTCGTCGTCGTTGAGCCCCAGGAGCTCGGTGAGCACCTGGTGGGTGTCGGCCCCGTGGGGGCGACCGGTCCATCGGATCCGGCCGGGCGTCTCGGACAGCCGGTAGAGCACGTTCTGCATGCGCACCGGACCCAGCGTGGGGTCCTCGACGGTGGTGATGCTGTCGAGCGCGGAGTACTGCGGATCGGTGAACACGTCGCTGATGTCGTAGATCGGCGCGACCGCGGCCTCGGCCGCCTCGAACGCCGTGATGACCTCGTGCTGGTCGCGTTCGGCGATCCAGCCACCGACGTAGGCGTCGAGCTCGTCGGCGTGGGCGGCGCGCTCCGACCCGGAAGCGAACCACGGCTCGTCGATGACCTCGGCGTGCCCGACCAGGCGCATGACCCGCTCGGCGATCGACTGCGCGGAGGTCGACACGGCGACCCACTTGTCGTCGCGCGTGCGGTAGGTGTTGCGGGGGGCGTTGTTGACCGAGCGGTTGCCGGTGCGCTCCTGGATCGTGCCGAGCTGGTCGTAGACCATCGGCTGCATTCCCAGGATGGTGAGGATGGGCTCGATGATGGCGAGGTCGATGACCTGGCCGAGGCCGCTCCCACCAGGCCGGTCGCGCTCGTAGAGGGCAGTCATGATCGCCTGGGCGGTCGCCAACGCGGAGATGCCGTCGGCGAGGCCGAACGGGGGGAGCGTCGGCGGGCCGTCGGGCCAGCCGGTGATGGACGCGAACCCGCTCATCGACTCCGCGAGCGTGCCGAATCCGGGCCGGTGGGAGTAGGGACCGGTCTGCCCGAATCCGGTCACCCGAGCGACCACGAGGCGTGGGTTGGCTTCGTGCAGGCGTTCGGGGGACAGGCCCCAGCGCTCGAGCGTGCCGGGGCGGAAGTTCTCGACGAGGACGTCGGCGTCCTCGAGCAACCGGAGCAGGAGTGCCGCGCCTGCCTCGGTGTTGAGTGCGAGCGTCACGGTGCGCTTGTTGCGGGCCAGGCTGGTCCACCACAGCGGGATGCCGTCCTTGGACGGGCCGTGGGTGCGGGCGGGATCGCCCTTCGCCGGGTGCTCGATCTTGATGACGTCGGCGCCATAGTCGCCCAGGATCGTGGCGGCGAGCGGGCCGGCGAACAAGGTGGCGACGTCGAGCACGCGCACGCCAGCGAGCGGCGCCGGGCGTGCGCCGTCAGCCCCCACGTTCGCCTGGCCCATTCCTGGATCGTCCTCCGTCGTCGTCCGGTGGTGCGGGTCCCACTCACGTTCGCTCAGCGTGTCGCGCGACTGCTCGTGGTTCCGAACACGGCGCAATCGTCTGACTGTTCCGTCTAGTGGAACCGCATTCCGCGAATGTACACCGGTGAGCGGCCACAGTCACGAGTCTGGAACACGGTTCCCCCCAATAGTGGAACGCCGTGTCGTCATGTGGAACAGTATGCCGTGGGACCGGACTCGTGACGAGTCCAGGGACACATCAGGAGGGTGACCATGACCACTGCACCGGTGGCGAGCCAGACCATCGCCACGGTCGAGCGGGCAGCCGACGTCCTCACCCTGTTCGCCCGCGCCGACGAGCCCACGCTGGGAGTCACCGAGATCGCCCAGACCCTGGGCCTGTCCAAGGCTGCGGTCCACCGCATCCTTGCCTCGCTGCGCAGCCGATCCTTCGTCGAGGTCGACGAGGACACCCGGCGCTACTCGCTCGGCCCGGCCTCGTTCGAGCTCGGCCTGTCCTACCTCGCCCGCATCGACGTGCGTTCGATCGCCGCCCCGGAGCTCGCGTGGCTCTCCCGGGAGACGCAGGAGACCGCGACCCTGTCCGTGCTCGCGGGCGAGGGACGCATCTACGTCGACCAGGTGACGCCGCCGCGGGAGATCGTCATGAGCGTGCCGCTGGGCCAGCGCTTTCCGCTGCACGCAGGATCCTCGAGCAAGGCGCTGCTCGCGTTCCTCCCTAACGACGAGGTCGAGAGCTACCTCACCGGGCAGCTCCGCCAGTTCACCGAGACGACGCGAACCTCGCCCGAGGAGCTGCGCGAGGACCTCGCCCAGATCAGGTCCCGCGGCTTCGCTACCAGTGCCGGCGAGCGACAGGCAGGTGCCGCCTCGGTGGCGGCCCCCGTGTTCGACCACAGCGGGCGCCCGGTGGCGACCATCAGCGTGTGCGGCCCGGCCGAGCGTCTCGCCGACGAGCTCGACCACGCCGCGGCACTTCTGCTCGACGCCACCGCGCGGATCTCGACCCGGCTCGGGCACCGCGCCAAGACCACCTCGTGATCGCTGCTCCACCGGCCCGGCCAACGACGGTCAAGGTCGATCCACTGACACCACGAACGCATCCGCGCATCGCGCCGGACCGGCCCGGAAGGACGCCCCGATGGCTCGCTACGACCTGTTGGTGAAGAACGGCACGATCGTGCTGCCCGGAAGCGGCCCGGTGCGCGCCGACCTTGCGGTCAAGGACGGAAAGGTCGCTGCGCTCGGCGGCGACATCGCCGGTTCGGACGCCGACGAGCTGCTCGACGCCGCGGGCAAGGTCGTGCTCCCCGGCGCCGTCGACGCTCACTTCCACCTCGGCATCTACCGCGAGCTCGGGCTCGACGCCTACGAGGAGACGCGCTCGTCCCTCGTCGGTGGCGCGACGAGCGTCATCTCCTACTTCCGCACCGGCGCGCACTACCTGAACAAGACCGGCACCTACAAGGAGATCTTCCCCGAGGTGCTCGATGCCGTGCGGGGCAAGGCGTGGACCGACTACGCGTTCCATCTCGCGCCGATGACCGTTGCCCAGATCGACGAGATCCCGCAGCTCGTCCGCGACCACGGCATCACGTCGTTCAAGTACTACATGTTCTACAAGGGCTTCGACCTCGCCTCGAACAGCCGCGACGCGCGCAGCTTCACCATGGGTGACGAGTACGACCTCGGTCACCTGTTCCTCATCATGGAGAAGCTCAACGAGACGCAGGCGGAGTTCCCGCACCTGCGGCTCTCACTCTCGCTGCACTGCGAGCAGTCCGAGCTCATGCGCGTGTTCATCGACCGGGTCAAGGCAAACGGCGACCCGCAGACTCTCAAGGCCTATCACGACGGTCGCCCGCCGCTCACCGAGCGCGTCGCCATCGGCGAGGCCACGACCATCGCGTCGCACACCGGCACCAACATCAACCTGCTGCACCTCTCGAGCGCGGACGCCGTGGCCGCTGCAGTCCAGGCGCGCGATGCGTACCCGTGGGTCGACATGCGCTTCGAGACAACCCTGCATCACCTCTGCCTGGACCACGACACCCTCGACGCCAAGGGCGGGCTCGGCGGCAAGGTCAACCCGCCGATCCGCACCAAGGCCGACAACGAGGTCCTCTGGGAGCGCGTCGCCCACGGCGACATCTCGTGGGTCGCGAGCGACCACGCGTGCTGCATGGAGGAGCTCAAGGGCGACAAGATCTGGCCGGCGACGCCTGGTTTCGGCGGTACCGCGCTGCTCTACCCGGTGCTGCTCTCCGAGGGCCACCTCAAGCGCGGCATCCCGCTGCAGCGCATCGTCGAGGCGGTCTCGACCAACCCGGCCCGTGCCTACAACATGCGCGGCAAGGGCTCGCTGCAGGTCGGGTACGACGCCGACCTCACCGTGGTCGACCTCGCGAAGACCCAGACCGTCACCACCGAGCTCTGCCAGTCGGGCCAGGACCACTGTCCCTTCGAGGGCCATGAGCTCACCGGCTGGCCGACGCACACGGTCGTCGGCGGCCACGTGCGCTTCCGCGATGGCGAGGTCGTCGGTGAGCCCACGGGGCGGTACGTCGCCCGCGACGCCTGACCTCGATACCCCACCGGTGACCTCGGTTGCCGTGCGTCCCGGTCGATCACGCGCGCCGCTCCGCACGCGTGCCCCTAGCCTGTCGGCACGTCGAGAAGGGGAGTCACATCGTGGGAACGTCCGAGATCGTCGGCACGCTGGCCGGGATCGACCTGTTCGCCGGCCTCTCTCCCAAGGTTCTGGGGCGCATCGCCGACTCCGGTCACGAGGCGGAGTACGGCCCGGGTGCCTCCGTCGTCGTCCAGGGCGCCTCCGTCTCGGGGTTCAAGGCCTTCTCTCCCACCGGTGTCGAGATGCACGTGGTGCTCTCCGGTGGCGCGCAGGTCTCGGTCAACGGCAGCCCCGTCGCGCTCCTCGGCCCTGGGGCGTACTTCGGCGAGCTGTCTCTCATCGACGGCGGGCCGCGATCGGCCGACGTCGCCGCCGGAGCAGAGGGGCTCACGACGCTGGCGCTGTCGAAGTGGACATTCGAGGACCTGCTCGACAAGCACCCCGAGATCGCGTTGCCGATCCTGCGCGTCGTCGTCGCCCGGCTGCGCGCGCACGAAGCGTCATCCGACGCCGGCTGACGGGTTCCGGTCCGCGGTGACAACGTCGGTGCGTCAGGATGACGTCATGACCGACGTCCCGCCGTCGGACGCCCGTGCGCTGGTGCCCGTCGCGCGTCGTCCGGGTCCGCAGCTGCCCGCCTCCGTGGAAGGCCCCATCGATGTCGCGTTGGGCGCGGCCGCTGCGATCGCCCGGCCGGTGCTCGGTGTGTCGATGGTCGTCGGTCGTACGGCGGCACCCGTGCTGCGAGGTGCCTGGTCGTTGCTGCTGCACCCTCCCCTCATTCCGGAGGAGTGGTCTGCCGGGGCCCTGGTCACGCGCCTCGGTGACCAAGGACGCCGCCTGCGGTACGCCGCAGGGGAGGACCTCACCGTGGCGGGCAGCTCGTCCCTCGACGCCGTCATGCCGACCATGCTCGATCCGCTGCTCGACCGCATCGACATCACCGCCATCGTGCTCGAGCGGGTCGACCTCGAGCAGATCGTGACGGCCGTGCTCGACCGGATGGATCTCACGGCGATCGTCCTCGAACGAGTCGACCTCAAGCGGGTCGTGGAGTCGGCGATCGACAGCATCGACCTCAACGACATCGTGCGCAACCACGTCGATCTGGCAGCCATCGCCGAGGAGGTGATCGAGGAGGTGAACCTTCCCGAGATCATCCGCGAGTCATCGACCGGCGTTGCCTCGGAGGTCGTCGATGCGGGACGCATGTCAGCAGTCTCGGCCGACGAGCTCGTGAGCCGGTGGGTCGACCGGGTGATGCTGCGCCGGGCGAAGCGGCGTACCGCGGTTCCCGGAGCAGACACCGAGGGGGAGACGTGATGGATGAGGAGCGCGACGTCCGCTATATCGACCCGCTCAAGCCCGGTGCGCGGGCGATCCAGGGGATGCGCGCTGGTGTCGTGACCCGGGTCGCAGCGGGTGGCGTCGACTACGCGCTGGTCGTCGGCGTCGCGCTGGGGTCCTACGTCGCCTGGGCTGTCCTGCTGTTCCTGCTCGATCCGCGCGACTACTCCTTCCCCTCGTGGCCGCTCTACTACTTCCTCGTCATCGGGTTCTCGACGCTCGTGCTCTACCTCTGGGTCGGGTTCGCCACGAACGGCCGGACGATCGGCGCCCGGCTGATGGGCGTGCGCGTGGTCGGACGCCGCGGGAGGCGGATGCACTGGGGTCCGGCGCTGTTGCGCGCCGGGTTCTGCGCGGTCTTCCCGGTCGGGTTGTTCTGGTGCGCGATCAGCCGCGAGAACCGGTCGATCCAGGACATCGTGCTGCGCACCTCGGTGATCCACGACTGGCCGCAGCCCAAGGCCAGCGTCGTCATCGCCGACCCTGAGCTCAAGCGCGCCGACCTCGGCGAGGGATAGGTCTTCTCGGCGCTGCGCCGTGTCTTCCGGCCGCTGCGCGGCGGCATCGCCTGGCGCCTCGCGCGCTCCGGCCGTGGGAGGACCCTGCGGGCCCGTCCCACGGCCGTCGGGCGATGCGTGTTTCTTGGCGCTGCGCGCCGGCCAGGTCACATGCCGTCGCCGTCCCAGCGTCCGCGGCTGCGGCTGCGGACCGGGAGCGAGGAGATGATCGGTGCGGGGTACGGGTCACCCGGGCTCCAGACCCGGCCGGCGCCCCAGTGGTGGGCGTTGGCGTCGGTGCGCTCCTCCGGGTGCTCGAGGAGCAGCGGGTCGCGACCCCAGTCGGTGCCCGGCAGGTCAGCGGGGTCGGCGGCGCCGTAGTGCACGTGACCCTCCTCGCCGTGCACGTGGCTGTGGTCGTGCCCGTGGTCGTCGCCGTGGCCGCCCTGCAGGCTGGCGGCGTCGAGCGCCTTGGCGATCGCGACGAGCGAGTGGTCGGTTCCCTGACCGTGCGGCACATAGCCGGGGTCGACGTTGCCCTGGTCGCGCTGCCACTGCGCCGAGTTCACCAGGTCGCGCAGGTCGGCGTCGCTGCGCCAGGTGGGTCCGCGGCCGAGGTCGTGGGTGGACTGCGACCAGCGCATCCGCGTCCCGTCGGGGCCGTAGTTGACCGCCTCGGCGCCCCAGCGCACCCACTCGTTCTGGGTGTACCAGTTGAGCAGCTCGCCGTCGGAGCGCAGCAGCCACGTCGCGCCGCCCTCCATCGTGGTGAAGTGGCCGTGCTTCACGCGTGCGGGGCGGAAGAAGTACGTGCCCAGGTCGAGGGTGCCGAAGTTGTACTCCATGTGGCCCTGGGTCGTGTACGCCTCCTCGTAGCACGGGTGGTGGGCGAGACGGTGGTCGGTCCAGCCGGCAGCCGCGTGCACGAGGCGGGTGTAGAAGCCGGTGACCGGGTCCACGTGGAGGTACTTGATGAACAGCCCGGGCATCGGTCCGGGGTTCGGGACGGCGTCGAAGGTCACCGCCTCGGTGTCGATGACGATGACGTCCTCGCGCGCATCGGCCCAGCGGGGTGCCGACAGCGAGTCGACCGGGTCGAAGCCGGCGTCGCCGTACTCCCGGTAGTGCAGGATCTGGGTTCCCTCGCTGAACCGGACGGCCTCGGCGGGCACACCCTTCGGCAGGTAGACGTAGCCACCCTTGCCGATCACCCGCTCGCCGTAGGTCATCTGGCCGTCGAGCACGTAGTACTCGGTGTTGGCGTGGTGGATCCCGGGGCCGCGTCCCCAGTCGGTGTGGAAGGCGACCTTGAGCGAGGACGAGCCGTCCTCCTCGTCGACCGAGAGCCGGCGCTCGCTCGCACGGCCCTCGCCCCCAGGGAGCTCTGCGGCGTGCCAGACGTAGTCGGCCTCGTGGATAAGTTCGACGTGCGGTCGCACGGGTCGCTCCCTTCACCAATGAATGTGTTCCACTCGACGGAACAGCATTCCGAATACTCCCAGAAAGGTCAGACCTTACGCAAGACCTCACGGTTCGTGATCGTTCGAGGATGGCTAGGGTCTGCTCACTGGTGCGGTCGTGGCGGAAGGATGCACATGGCGGGCGACGCCCCTCCTCGGACGATGTCGGAGCTGGCCCACGTCGTGGCCTCGGCCTGGCCGCAGCCCCGGGTGCTCGCGCTCACGAGCGCCGGCACCGGCCTGCCCGCCCTGCGCGGTCTCGACCTGGCCGTCCTGCCGACGTTCCGCTCGCTGCGCTACGAGGTGCTGTCCGGGCTCGCGCCCGGCGGGGTCGCCCTGCCGACGGAGCAGGAGCAGCTCGACCGTCTGGCGGGGTCGGACGAGCGCTACGACGTGGTGCTGCTCGATCCGTTCCACTCGCTCGAGTCCTCACGCCGCGGCCTGGCCGCAGCGCTGGCCGCTGCTGCCGCCGACTCGCTCGTCCTGGTGCACGACTGCCGTCCGCCCGTGCACCTTCGGGGCGAGCCCTTCCGACCAGGCCCGTGGTGCGGAGTCACCGATGAGGCGTTCGTGGAGGCCTGCCTCGACGGCGACCGCGACTGGCTCACGGTCGACACCGACTTCGGCGTCGGCATCCTCGGCCCGGTCGGCTCGCGCCGCCGGCCGACCGACGAGGAGTCTGCGGCGGAGTCGCTGTGGCGCCGCGCCGCCACCCCGGCCGATCGAGCCGGCGTGCTCGACCGGGTCGGCCCGGCGCTGCTGCACCTCACGGCAGCAGGGGAGGTGCCGACCCGGCTCGACGTGCTGCTCGACGCCGCGCTCGGCGACCGGCGGCTGCCGGGGTCGCGGTCGTACCGCTCGCCTGTCGACGAGCTGCGCGCCGAGGAAGCCCGGCTGCACGCCGAGGCGGCCCGGCTGCGCGGCGAGCTCGCCCTTGCGGGGGAGCGGGCCCGCACTGCTACGGACCACGGGGCACGAGAGCTGGCTGCCGCGCGCGCCGAGACGGACGCGGTGTGCGAGCGGGTCGAGCTGATGCGCCGCAGCCCGTCGATGCGCGTGGGACGGGCGGTGACGGCCCCGGTGCGGCTCGTGCGCGAGCGTGGGCGCCGGGCGCCGTCCTAGCCGACTGCCGGCCGACATGTCGGCGAGGCACCACTCGGGCGGCCGGGGCGCAGAGGTCGACGTCGTCCCGGCCATCGGTTGGCGGGGGCCTGTCGCCAGGCATCGCGGGCGGTGCGGCGCCCGTCAGGCGGTGTAGGTGTCGCGCAGGTCGCGCTTGAGCACCTTGCCGCTGGCGTTGCGGGGGAGCGCCTCGACCGTCACGACGGCGCGAGGGATCTTGTACGCCGCCAGCGAACCGCGCAGGTGCTCGTCGAGCGACTCCTGGCTCACCACGACGCCGGGCGCGGGCACGACGTAGGCGACGACCTGCTCGCCCCACGTCTCGTGCGGCACGCCGACCACGGCCACCTCGCGCACGCCCGGGAAGGTCAGCACCGCCTCCTCCACATCGCGGGGGTAGACGTTGACGCCGCCGGAGATGATGAGGTCCTTCTTGCGGTCGACGATCCGGATGTAGCCCTCGTCGTCGACGGTGACGACGTCGCCGCAGGTGAGGAAGCCGTCGTCGGTGGTGCAGGCCGCCGTGGCGTCGTCGTCGTCGAGGTACCCGTTCATGAGGTACGGCGATCTGCTGAACAGCTCACCCGGCTCACCCGGCGCCACCGGCTGGCCCTCGTCGTCGACGACGCGGACGTCGGTGAAGTGCCAGGGATGCCCGACCGAGCCGGCCTTGCGGCGCGCGTCGAGCGGACGCAGGTTGGAGATGATGCCGCCCTCGGTCGAGCCGTACAGCTCGTGGATACCCGCACCGGGGAACGCGTCGAGGACCCACTCCTTGAGCGGGGTCGGCAGCGCGGCAGCGTTGAAGTAGATGGTGTCCAGGCTCGACAGGTCGAAGCGTGACCCCGGCTCCTCGGTGAGGTTGCGGATCATCTGCGCGTGCGTCGGCACGAGGAAGACCGACTGCGCGCGCTGAGCCTGGATCATCGCGAGGAACGACTCCGGATCCCAGCTGCGCAGCATCGAGACGGTGCCGCCGGTGTAGACGGGCGCGTAGCCGAACGCGAAACCGGCGCCGTGGTACATCGGCGCCACGGCGATCGAGCGCCGCCCCGTGCCC
>JANMMN010000272.1:0-2169 GCA_031373405.1 Actinomycetes bacterium | reverse complement strand
GTCCTTCTCGCCTACAAGGGCTACTCGGGACTCTGAGTTGGTACCCGTTCGACTCTGTCCCTCAAGCCGTCACTGAGAGTGCACGCAGATCGCTGAAAGTAGTTGTGGTTGTTGAGGTTTCGGCTCTTCCCACGGTCGGTGCCATGAACTAGTATTCCTACATGCGTTCGACTTCCTCCTCTGCTCTCGCGTTGGTCCCGGTGGCCCCGGTGCTCGACGCGGCGCAGGTGGTGGGCGAGGCGGTGTCGGCCCTGGCCGGGGTCGTCGAGGGTGACTCGCTGGTGGCGCTCTCGAGCGTGGACCTGCTCGAGCTGACCGCGGTGCTGCACCGGGTCGCCGACCGGGTCACTGCGCTCGCGGTCGAGGCGACCGGTCACCTGCACGGGCGTGACGCGGCCCGGGTCGAGGGGTTCACCTCGACCTCGCGCTGGCTGGAGGTCCGGGCCGGGCTCGCCCCCGGAGCGGCCACCGCCACGGTCGCCAGGGGTGAGGCGCTGCACCGTGACTTCGGCGCGACCCGCCTCGCCTGGCTCGCCGGTGCCATCAGCGAGGGCGCGGTCCGGGAGATCACCACGGCGATCCCGCGGCGCCTCCGCGGGGTCCCCGCCGACCTGCTCGACGCCGAGCGGGCCAGGATCGAGACAGTCGCGCTGGCGGTCGCAGCGACCCGAAGCGTGCGCGAGGTCCGCCACGCGATCACCCGGGTCGCCATCCTCACCGATCCCGACGGTGCCGACGCGGCGGTCCTGGCCGCGCAGGAGGCGCAGTTCCTGCGGTTCACCCCCGCACCCCACGGGATGGACGTGCGCGGGTTCCTCTCCACCGAGTCCGCCGCCGCGGTCCTGACCGCGTTCGACCAGCACGTCGACTCCCTGCACCGCACCGGGACCCTCACCCGCGAGGACCGTGCCGGTCTCGACGCGCCCACCCCAGGGCTGCGGGCCTGGCGCCGTGAGCACCTCAACGCCCGAGCCCTCACCGACCTCGCGACCCGCCTCCTCGATGGCGGTGACCTCGGCCGGCGCCACGACCAGCGCCCCCACGTCACCGTCACCGTCCACGCCGATGACCACCACGACGGCCTCGGTGCCGTGGTCCGCCTCCACGGGTTCGGCCCCGTGCCCGTCCCCACCACCAGCACCGACCGGATCCTCTGCGACGCCGAGATCCACCCCGTCCTCACCACCACCCAGTCACCACCCCCGCGGGCGGGACGCGAAGGACACGAGCACACCCCGGCCCCGGTGGGCACCATCACCAACAGCGACTTCGACGTCGACACCATCCTCGACACCGACGACAACGAATCCTGGGTCCGTCGCCTCCTGGGCCAGCACGGCCGCCACGTCCTCGACGTCGGCCGGTCCTTCCGCACCGCACCACCGAAGATCCGCCGCGCCCTGGAGATCCGCGACCAGCACTGCACCTTCCCCGACTGCCGCATCGACCCCAGCAGGTGCGAAGCCCACCACGTCCAGCACTGGCAACACGGCGGCGCCACCTCGCTGGCCAACATGACCCTGCTTTGCCCGGGCCACCACCACCTCGTCCACGAAGGCCGCTGGAGCATCACCGCCCGCGACGGGCACGACCCCGGCCACCCCGACCACTGGGCGATCACCCCACTCCCACCACGCGAACCCGACCGCTGCCCCTGCCTCGACATGTGAGGCGGTCGTTCAGGGACGTCCGGCGACGAGTCAGGTCAGCGCGGGATCTCCTGCAGCGCCCACGAGTTCCCGTCCGGGTCGCTGAAGTGCGCGTACTTCACGCCTCCCATGTCGGTCACCTCGGACACGTCGACGCCGTTGCTCACGAGCAGGGCGCGGACCTGCTCCACATCGGCCACGACGAGGTGCAGGCCGTGGACGCGGCCAGCGTCGGGGTCACTGATCCCGACCCCGACGACGATCGAGCAGGACGAGCCCGGAGGGGTCAGCTGCACGACCCGCATGCCGTTGCCCGGCTCGACGTCGTGGTCGAGGGTGAACCCGACCTGGTCGACGTAGAACGCCTTGCTCCGGTCGACGTCTGCGGTGGGGAGCGGTACGAGCTCCAGGCGCATGTCCATCGTGACGGCTCCTCGGTGTGACGGCTGACGGGCACGACGCTCGATGTCGGACCGACGCGTCCCACCGGCAAGGTACCGGGGTCCCTCAGCGGTGCCGG
>JANMMN010000210.1:0-22560 GCA_031373405.1 Actinomycetes bacterium | reverse complement strand
CCGCACGCGTCGAAGCCGAGCGCGTCGCAGCCGACGAAGCCGCACGCGTCGCAGCCGAGCGGGGCGCAGCCGAGGACGCCGCACGCGTCGAAGCCGAGCGCATCGCAGCCGAGGAAGCCGCACGCGTCGAAGCCGAGCGGGTCGCAGTCGAACGCGTCGCAGCCGAAGAAGCCGCACGCCTCGAAGCCGAGCGGATCAACGCCGAACGCGTCGCAGCCGAAGAAGCCGCCCGCGTCGAAGCCGAAGAAGCCGCACGCCTCGACGCCGAGCGCGTCGCAGCAGATCAGGCCGCTCGGATCGAGGCCGCGCGGATCCACGCCGAGCAGCTCGATGCCGCCGCCGCCGCCGTGGAAGAACGTCGGACTCGCGAGGAGCTCGAGCGGCACCAGGCGGAGCTGCTCGCGGTCGGTCTCGCCGAGCCGGTGCCCGCTCTCGAGGGATTCGACCGGCACGCGGGCGCCGCGCTGCTCACCGAGCTCGCGCTCGACCCGATCCTGCCCCCGGTGCCCGAGCCCGCAGAGGAGTCCGAGCCGATCGCTGCGACGTACGCGATCGACGAGGATGACGAGGTCGCGGCGTACGTCGGTCTCGAGCACAGCGGGGTCGACCACGAGGTGTACGAGCCCGCGCTCGCCGGCGGTCCGCAGCGCGTCGAGGGCGCCGACATGGCCGCACTCATGCGCGAGCTCTCGAGCCTGGGCGGCGGCTTCGACAGCGACGCGACGCCGACGGGGACCCCGGTGGTCACCCGACCGGTGCAGACGTCCGCACACGACCCCAAGGGCGGCAAGAAGAAGAAGGGGTTCTTCGGTCGCTGAGCCCGCGATCCTCCACCTCGACGCGGTGGGGCACGATCGCCGACCGCCGCTCCACTGAGCAGGACGCCCGTGCTCGAGGTCGTGGGCCGACCCTCACAGGGTCAGGACGAAGGCCTTGAGCCAGGCGACGAAGTCCGGGCCGAGGTCCTCGCGCTCGCAGGCGAGCCGCACCACGGCCTGAAGGTAGGACTGCCGGTCACCGGTGTCGTAGCGGCGGCCGCGGAAGACGACACCGACGACGCCACCGCCGTCCTCCGGCGCGGTGCCGCAGGCGAGGGTGCGCAGCGCGTCGGTGAGCTGGATCTCCCCGCCGCGCCCGGGCTCGGTGCGCCGCAGTACGTCGAACACCGCGGGGTCGAGCACGTAGCGCCCGATGACCGCGTAGTTGCTGGGCGCCTCGTCCGGGGCCGGCTTCTCCACGAGATCGGTGACCCGGACGACGTCGCCGTCGGTGCCGAGCGGCTCGACCGCCGCGCAGCCGTACATCTGGATCTGGTCGTGCGGGACCTCCATCAGGGCGATCACGCTGCCGCGGTGCTCGGCACGGAGGCCGATCATCCGAGCCAGCAGGGGGTCGCGCGGGTCGATGAGGTCGTCACCGAGCAGGACGGCGAACGGGTGGTTGCCGACGTGCTCGTCGGCGCACAGCACGGCGTGACCCAGGCCGCGGGGCTCGCCCTGCCGCACGTAGTGCACCGCGGCGAGCTCCGTGCTCGCGCGGACGAGCGCGAGCTTGGCCGTGTCACCGTTCGCCTCGAGCGCCGCCTCGAGCTCGGCGGCCCGGTCGAAGTGGTCCTCGAGCGCACGCTTGCTGCGCCCGGTCACCATGAGCACGTTGCGGAGCCCGGCGGCGGACGCCTCCTCGACCACGAGCTGGATGGCCGGCGTGTCGACGACCGGGAGCATCTCCTTCGGCGTCGCCTTGGTCGCCGGGAGGAACCGCGTGCCGAGACCCGCAGCCGGGATCACGGCCTTGGTCACCTCGTCGTTCGCCACGTCCACCTCGCCGTCCCTGGCCCTGCCCGCTGCGGCGCCCTGGGCACAGCATGCCAACTCTGGCGCAGGGGCGGGGGTGTCAGGCGGTGACGACGACTTCCTGCGACGCGGCCACCAGCCCCGACTCGAGCGTGCCGACGACCAGGTCGACGTCGATGGGCACCGAGCGCTTGACGACCGCAAGGGCGACCGGCCCGAGCTCGGCGTGCAGGGCCACGGAGGTCACCACGCCCACCTCGCGCTCCCCCGAGCTCACCGGATCGCCGGGCACCGGGGTGCGGGCTGCACTGCCGTCGAGGTGCAGCTGCACGAGCCGTCGCGGTGGCCGGCCGAGGTTGTGCACCCGCGCGACCGTCTCCTGCCCCCGGTAGCAGCCCTTGGCGAGGTGGACGGCGGAGGGCACCCAGCCGAGCTCCTGCGGGATGGTGCGGTGGTCGGTCTCGAGTCCCATGCGCGGCACCCCCGCCGCCACGCGCAACGCCTCCCAGGCCCAGGTGCCCGAGCCGGCGCGCCCGTCGACGTACGCCATCAGATCCTCGCGCGCGACGATCACCTCGCGACCGACCCAGACACCGGGGCGGGTCGGGACATAGCGCTGCGAGGCGGCGTCGGGCGCGTTGATCTCACCGAACTCGGCCGGGATCAGGTACGTCGGAAGCGTCGCGTGCCTGGTCGCGACCGGCTCCGCGACCACGGCGTACGCCGAGGAGCGGTCGGCCACCTCGACCCGCAGCATGAAGCGCATCCGGTCGAGATAGGCGACGAGCGGCTGCGCCGCCCCCGGCTCGACCGTGAGCCAGGTGGTCTCCCCGTCGTCGACGAGGTGCAGCTCGTGCTCGACGTGACCGTGCGGGCTCAGGATCAGGTCGAGCGCGGACTCGCCCGCGGCGAGCGACTCGACGTGCTGGGTGGTGAGCGAGTGCAGCCACGAGAGCCGGTCCGGCCCGGTCACCGTGACCACGCCACGGTGGGAGAGGTCGACCCAGCCCTGCCCGGCCAGCAGCCGGCGCTGTTCGCCGTGCGGGTCGCCGTAGTGCCAGGGCACCCCGGAGTCGACGGAGCCCTCCGGTGCGGGGCAGGCACCCACCAGTGCGAGCAGCGGGCTCTCATAGGCGGTCACGTGCGGCTCAACGACGGCGGGGCCGGGATCCTTCCCGACGCTCACGAGGGCCCGGTCGCCTCGCAGGTCGCGCACGTGCCGTGCAGGGCCACGTGGCTGATGTCGGTGACGAAGCCGGTCCCGCGGCGCACCTCGTCCAGGAACGACTCGGCGATCGACGCGTCGATGCTCTGCACCGCACTGCAGCGGTCGCAGACGAGGTGGATGTGCACGTCGTCGTCGACGGCGTGGTAGGTCGGGGCGCCATGCCCGATGTGGGCGTGCGTGACGAGCCCGACCTCTTCGAGCACCTCGAGGTTGCGGTAGACGGTCGAGAGGTTGACGCCCGTCGCCGTGCGTTGCACCTCGGCGAGGATCTCCTCGGGCGTGCCGTGGCGCAGGCGCTCGACCGCCTCGAGCACGAGCTGGCGCTGCGGCGTGATGCGATACCCGCCGCGCCGCAGCCGGTGCTCCCACTCCCCGACGACCATCGCTACGCCCGCTTGAGCCGCGCTGAGACGTGAGCGGTGAGCGGCTGGCCCACCGCCGCCATGTCGTAGGCCCAGAGCAGGTCCCCCTGGACGAGTCCGAAGAGGCGGTGGCCGGCGCTGTACTCCTTCGCCGTCACGGTGCGCGCGATGACGTCGGTGCGCAGCTCGACGCGGGCACCGGTGATGGTCGCATCGCTGATCTCGGTCACCGTGATGTCGCCGACCCAGACCTCGGCGTACCCGGTCGGGTGCGCGAGCACGACCTCGACCTGGTTGTCCGGCTGCGGCCGCCAGAACCCCGTCTCCATGCTCAAGGGGCGGATCTGGTTGCCCTGGTCGTCGAGCAGCCAGGTGCGGCTCCAGTAGGACAGGAACGGTCGACCGTCGGTGGAGAACGAGACCTCCTGCCCGAAGTGGAAGTCCTCGATCGTCGGGTAGCCCCCGACACCGACGCCGACCCAGGAGCCGATGAGCCAGGACAGCGCCTTGAGCTCGTCGGGGATGCCGGAGACTCCGGTCGTGGTCATGGCTGGCCTTTCCGTGATTCCCGCAGGGCAGCGAGGGGGTCAGCCCTGACCTCGATAGAGCCGGACGACGATGGCCGCGGAGTACCCGGTGAACACCAGGGCCGCGAGGACGAGCAACGCAGTGAAGATCGTCTCGGCCACTCTCCGATCCTAGCCACGGACCGGGCGTCGTCCGCAGCGCTGCACCCACGCGTCGGCCGGGTCACCCTAGGCTGGCGCACATGGCACGCAAGCTGGTCGTGAAGGTGACGTGCGGTCCCGAGGACCCCGAACGGCTGTCGCAGGCCCTCACGGTGGCGGCGACCGCGGTCGCCTCCGGCGTCGAGGTCTCGCTGTGGCTCACGGGTGAGGCGGCCTGGCTCGGCGTCGCCAACCGAGTCCCCGAGCTCGGACTGACCCACGCCGTGCCCCTCGCGGACCTCGTGGAGGCGGTGCGGGCCGGTGGTGAGATCACCGTCTGCACGCAGTGCGCGGCGCGCCGAGCCATCGAGGCTGAGGACCTCACGGCCGGCGTCCGGATCGCCGGAGCGGCCACGTTCCTCGAGGAGTCGCTGGCCGACGGCACCCAGGCACTCGTCTACTGAACGTGGCGCAGTCCGTGGGTCGGGCTGCCACCGCGAGGTGGCCGCTGCTACGTTTCGCCTCATGTCCGCCACAGCGCAGATGCTCGGCAACGTCATCCTGTTCGCCGACGTGCCCCTCGACATCCGTGAAGAGATGGCCCAGCGCGGCGCCACCCGACAGGTCCCGGCCGGCAGCTCCCTCGTCCGGCAGGGTGACGCCGACTCCGGGATGCAGATGATCGTGTCGGGCTCTGCCGACGTGGTCGTCAACGACTTTCACGTGCGCACCCTCGGAGTCGGGGAGTACTTCGGCGAGATCTCGCTCATCGACAAGCGTCCGCGTTCGGCCACGATCGTGGCGGGGCCGGAAGGCTGCCGCACCTTCACCGTGTCGCCCATGGTGTTCTGGCAGATCGTCGACGCCCACCCGAGCATGGCGCGCGGAGTGATGAAGGGCCTGGCTCAGCGCCTGCGTGGTGCCGAGGAGGCGCTGAACGAAGCCCGGCACTCCCACGACTGACGGGCACCGCCCACCCCGGGTGCGCGCACGCACGCGACGATCTGCTGGTGGCTGACTCCGCGCGCTGGAAGGTGCGGAGCGCTCAGACCGCGACCTCGACCTCGGCCACCTCGCCGAGGCTCGCCGAGACGACGCGGTCGACCGTGGCACCCGGCGCGAGCGTGCGCAGCGTCCAGCTCCCCGGGGCAGCGAAGAAGCGGAACTGTCCGGTGGCGCTGGTGGGCACCTCGGCGGTGAACTCCCCCGACGCGTCGAGCAGTCGGACGTAGGCCCCGCCGACGGGCTCGCCGTCCTTGGTCACGATGCCCTGGATGACGGTTTCCTTGGCCACGTCGATTCCTTCCAGTGAGAGTCCGCCGACTGTCGCGGCGCACATCAGGCAGCACCGCCCTCGGGGCCACCCGGCTCGTCGCCGAGCTGGACGGGGACACCGACGAGCGAGCCGTACTCGGTCCACGACCCGTCGTAGTTGCGGACGTTGGGCTGTCCGAGCAGCTCGTGCAGCACGAACCAGGTGTGCGCCGAGCGCTCACCGATGCGGCAGTAGGCGATCGTGTCCTTGCCCAGGTCGACTCCGGCGCCGCTGTAGAGCGCGGTCAGCTCGTCGTCGGACTTGAACGTGCCGTCGTCGTTGGCCGCCTTGCTCCACGGCACGGATGCTGCGGTCGGGATGTGCCCCGGGACCTGCGACTGCTCCTGCGGCAGGTGCGCCGGCGCGAGCAGCCGACCGGCGTACTCGTCGGGCGAGCGCACGTCGACGATGTTGGTCACGCCGATCGCGACGACGACGTCGTCGCGGAACGCGCGGATCGAGGTGTCCTGCGCCTGCGCGGTGTACGTCGCCGGCGCGCGGTCGACGACCTCGGAGACGAGCTCACGGCTCTCGAGCTCCCACTTCTTGCGACCGCCGTCGAGCAGCTTGACGTCCTGGTGGCCGTAGAGCTTGAAGTACCAGTACGCGTAGGACGCGAACCAGTTGTTGTTGCCGCCGTAGAGGATCACGGTGTTGTCGTTGGCGATGCCCTTGCGCGAGAGCAGCGCCTCGAACTGCGTCTGGTTGACGAAGTCACGACGGACGGCGTCCTGGAGGTCGTCGCGCCAGTCGATGCGCACGGCGGTGCGGATGTGGTTCTTGTCGTAGGCGGCGGTGTCCTCGTCGACCTCGACGAGGACGACGTTCGGGTCGTCGAGGTGGGCCTCGACCCAGTCGGCGTCGACGAGCACGTCGGTGCGGCTCATGTGGGAGCTCCTTGGTTCATGCCCGTGAGGACGAGCGTCAGGTGTGTTGGTGACAGGGGGCCGTGGGAGTCGGTCAGGCGGTCCGAGCGCCGAAGATCCGGCGCCCGAGCAGGTACATCTCGCACCCGAGACAGAAGTTGAAGGCTGCGTTGAGGAAGGCAGCCGCGAGGGCGAGGGCGACTGCGACGTAGGCGAGCGCGACGGCGCCGGACAGGAGCCCGACGAGCCCCACGAGTGCGAAGCCGAGACCGACGGTCTGCGCGAATCGCGGCGGGGCGGGGTCCTCGAACTGCGTGGGCGCCCCGAGCCGCGGGCGTACGACGGTGCGGAACAGCACGCCGTAGGGCTGTGCCTGGAGCCCGACGATCGACCCGAGCGCGAAGACGACGGTCTGCACGGTGAGCAGCACGACCGACAGGGTCGAGGGAAGGCTGAGCAGTGTCAGGGCGAGCACGGCCGTGGTGATCACGGCGCCGAAGCGTGGGCCGCGCGCGTCGATCTGAGCGCCGGTGCCGGCGGTGGTGCGGGTCTCGAGCGTGGTCACGATGTCTCCTGGGGAGCGGCACGGATGAGGGTGCGGCGTCCGGACGACCACGAGGCGCGACGGCCTGGGTGCGGTCCGGTCAGGGGAGCAGACACATGCAGGAACCGACGCGGCAGTAGTCCACTGCGCGTCGCTTGGTGAGAACCACCGTGTGCATAGGACCGAGGATAGGCCTCCCACCAGCGGAGATCACCCGCGTGTCCGCATAGTGAGATGGCGATCTCTACTTGCGAGACGTTCGCACGTAGCCAGGACAGCCACTAGGGCCCGATGACCGTCCCGAGCGCCGCAATCACGTCGGCCTTGCGCGGTGCCCCGGCCGCACGGACCCGGACGATTCCGGCCGCATCGAGCACGAGCACCGTCGGCGTACGCCGGACGTCGAGGCGACGGACGAGGTCGAGGTGCGCCTCGGCATCAACCTCCACGTGGACCACTCCGTCGACCATCCGCGTGACCTCGTCGAGCACCGCACGGGTGGCGCGGCACGGCGCGCAGAAGGCGGAGGAGAACGCCACGAGGGTCGCCCGGTCGCCGAGCGGCTCGCCGATCTCGTGCGCCGTCACGCGATCGCCGTCGTGACCGTGGCCCTCGCCGCGGGGCGCACCGGGCACCGGGAGCGAGTCGGTCGCGTCGGCCGCGATCTCGACCGTGCGGAGCCGGCCGTCGGTAGCGCGCCGGTAGAGGCCGAATGCCGTGGCGGCAGCCAGCACCGCGAGCACGACCCACAGCCCCGTCATGTGCGTCCCAACCCGGAGCGCAGGCACGGTGTTCCCGTCACGAGCGATCTCCCGAGGCCACCGGACCGCAGGCATCCACCGCGAGCTCCCGCAGCGCCCACCCGCCGATCCGTCGGACGAGGTCCTCGCCGGTCGCGGACTCGGCATGGCCGAAGCCCGCGATCAACCAGTCCTCGGTGCGGTCCGGGACGCCGCGAAGCGTGGCACCGGCCGCCGCGGAGCGACGCAGCGAGCGTGCGTGCTCGACCGGGAAGTAGCCGTCCCGGTCGCCGTGGACGACCAGCAGCGGCACGGGCGGGATCAGCCCGGCCGACTCGGACGGGTCGAGCGGGTAGGGCTGGTGCCACTCGAGTGGCGTGACCCGGGTGCCGAACGCGAGCCTGAGCACCCCACGACCTCGCCGGGAGCCGACCGCCGTGTGCAGCAGCCGCATGGGCGGAGTTCCCCGGTAGAACCAGAAACCCGCGGCGCTCACCGAGACCACGGCCTGCGGCGCCTCACGGTCACGTCGGCCGGCGAGTGCCGCCTGGCGGAGCACCACCGACCCACCCATGGAGAAGCCCACCGTGACGACGTCCTGCGCTCCGAGCCAGCGCGCCCAGGTGATCGCAGCGTCCAGGTCGAGGACCTCGTCGTCGCCCATCGTCGTGACACCGGAGGACGCACCGTGACCGCGGTGGTCGAAGGAGACGACGCCACCGAGCTCTGCGAGCGTGCGGGCGATCCGCCGGTTGTCGGGACGACGCCACCCGCCGGTGAACCCGTGGGCGACGACGAAGCAGAGCTCCGAGCCCGCCGGGCCGTCGTCGTACGCCGCACTGATGCGCTCGCCGTCGGCGGTCAGCACCGTGGCGCGGCGCGTCGGGGTGGCCCCCGAGGGGTGCCAGGACGACGGCCGCAGATCCACGTCCGCTATCCTGCCCCGTGAGGGACCTGGGCGATGACGCCTCCGGGTCCCTTCGCGCTGTCGGCCCGGCGATCCCGGACCGGGGGCATCCCGGAAGGAGGCCATCGTGTCGATGCTGCTGCTGCTGACCAACGCCCTGCTGCCCTCGTCCGAGGTGCTGCCGGCCCTCGGACTGCTCTCGCACCAGATCAGGGTCATGCCCGCCGAGGGCACCGCCCTGCTCGACGCCCCCAGCTGCGACGCGATCCTGGTCGACGGGCGTCGTGACCTCCCTGCCGTCCGCTCGTTCACCCGGCTGCTGCGCACCACAGGGGTCGACGTCCCCGTGCTGCTGGTCGCGACCGAAGGTGGCCTCGTGGCGGTGACCGCCGAGTGGGGCGTCGACGACGTCATCCTCGAGACGGCCGGACCGGCCGAGGTCGACGCCCGGCTCAGACTCGCGATCGGACGGCTCGCGCGCACGATCGACGACGGCATCCCCGACGAGATCCGCTCCGGTGACGTGAGCATCGACGAGGCCACCTACACCGCGCGGGTGCGCGGGCGCGTGCTCGACCTCACCTTCAAGGAGTTCGAGCTCCTCAAGTTCCTCGCCCAGCACCCGGGCCGGGTGTTCAGCCGTGCGCAGGTGCTCCAGGAGGTCTGGGGCTACGACTACTTCGGTGGCACCCGAACGGTCGATGTCCACGTCCGTCGGCTCCGCGCCAAGCTCGGCCCCGAGCACGAAGCGCTCATCGGCACCGTGCGCAACGTCGGCTATCGCTTCGTCCTCGCGCCTCCCCGCATCGACGAGCCGGTCGGGGAGCGACGGCCGGTCGGGTGATCCGTCGGCATCGACCGCGAACGGGCCGGTCCTCGCGGCAGCACCGCTGGGGTATCGCGACCGCTTAGGGTCGGGCCGTGACCGACCACTCCCCCCGCACCCGCGACACCGTCGCGTGGGAGGTCCTGCGCCGCCTCGACGACGCCGACGTCACCGACGTCGGCGTCCTGGTCGAGCAGGTCACCGAGACCGACGGCATCCGCCCGCTGTCCGAGCACGTGATGCTCCACCTGCGCTTCGGCGGCGACGTCGACGTGCGGCACGTGCTCGCTCGGGCCGGGGGCGAGCTCGTCGGCTACGGGCACCTCGACGTCACCGACCAGGTGGCGGGACCGAGCGCAGAGCTCGCCGTGGCACCCCATGCCCGTCGACGCGGCGTCGGTCACGACCTCGTCGACCACCTCGTGCGCGAGTCGCCCGACGGTCGGCTCCGCCTGTGGGCGCATGGTGAGCAGAGCGGGGCCGGGCCGCTCGCGACGTCACTCGGGTTTCGTCGCAGCCGCACGCTGTGGCAGATGCGTCGGTCCCTGTACGCCGCCGTGCCGGACCCGACGTGGCCGGACGGCGTGACCCTGCGCTCGTTCCTTCCCGGGCTCGACGACGAGGAGTGGGTCGCTCTCAACGCCCGCGCGTTCGTCGACCTCCCCGACCAGGGGAGCTGGACGGTCGACGACCTGCGCGTGCGCATGGACGAGCCGTGGTTCGACGCCGCGGGCTTCCTCGTGGCGGTCGAGCACGGGACCATGGTGGGGTTCCACTGGACCAAGGTGCACGGGGCCGATGGCAGCCATCACGGGACGGCGCAGACCCACGACCACGGCACCGGCCCGCACACCCATCACGACGATCCGGGCGAGCCGGCGCCGCACGGCCATGAGCCGATGGGCGAGGTCTACGTCGTCGGGGTCGACCCCACCCAGCACGGCCGTGGCCTCGGCCGGGCGCTGACCCTCGCCGGGCTCCAGCACCTGCGTTCGCGCGGTCTCGCCGACGCGATGCTCTACGTCGACGCGGTCAACGTCGCCGCGATCTCGCTCTACGAGAGCATCGGCTTCACCCGCTGGGACGTCGACGTGGAGTTCAGCATCTGAGCGTCACGGTCGCGGCGCAGCACCGAGCGCGTTCTGGCAAGGTGGACACCATGAGTGCGGAGGTGTCGGGGGCAGCCGACGAGGCAGTGGTCGAGAGCCCGCTGCCCGAGGGTCGGTTCCTCGACCGCGAGATGTCATGGCTGGCGTTCAACGAGCGGGTGCTCGAGCTGGCCGAGGACGACACCCTCCCGCTGCTCGAGCGGGCGAAGTTCCTGGCGATCTTCGCCAGCAACCTCGACGAGTTCTTCATGGTGCGCGTCGCCGGCCTCAAGCGACGCATCGCCACCGGCATCGCCGTACGCGCCGCCAGCGGGCTGATGCCGCGGGAGGTCCTCGAGGGGATCTACGCCAAGAGCTCCGCTCTCATGCACCGCCAGGCCGAGGTGTTCCACGGTGACATCCAGCCGCGGATGACCGCGGAGGGCATCCACCTGCTGCGGTGGGAGGAAGCGGCCGACGCCGAGCGCGACCAGCTGAGCCACTTCTTCCGCACCAAGGTCTTCCCGGTGCTGACGCCGCTCGCGGTCGATCCGGCGCACCCGTTCCCCTACATCAGCGGCCTCTCGCTCAACCTCGCCGTCGTCGTGCGCAACCCGAGCAGCGGCACCGAGCTGTTCGCCCGGGTGAAGGTGCCGCCGATCCTCGAGCGCTTCGTCCTGGTCGGCCCCTCGCGCTTCGTGCTGCTCGAGGACATCATCGCCGCGCACCTCGGTGAGCTCTTCCCCGGCATGGAGGTGCTGCAGCACCACGCCTTCCGCGTCACGCGCAACGAAGACCTCGAGGTGGAGGAGGACGACGCCGAGAACCTCCTTCTCGCGCTCGAACGCGAGCTGATGCGGCTACGCTTCGGCCCTCCGGTGCGGCTCGAGGTCGAGCAGTTGATCGACCCGCACGTGCTCGACCTGCTCGTGCGCGAGCTCGGGATCGGCACCGAGGAGGTGGCGCGCATCCCCGGGCTGCTCGACCTCACGGCCCTCTGGGCCGTCGACAAGCTGCCCCGCGACGACCTCAAGCTGCGCGCCTTCCTGCCCCGCACCAGTCGCGAGCTCACCGAGGTGGAGACCTCGTCGCCTCCCGACGTGCTCGAGGCGATGCGCGACCACGAGGTCCTCCTGCACCACCCGTACGACTCGTTCTCCACCAGCGTCCAGCGCTTCCTCGAGCAGGCGGCCACGGACCCGAAGGTGCTCGCGATCAAGCAGACGCTGTATCGCACCAGCGGGGACTCGCCCATCGTCGACGCGCTCGTCGCGGCGGCCGAGGAGGGCAAGCAGGTGCTCGCGATCGTCGAGATCAAGGCGCGCTTCGACGAGCAGGCCAACATCGACTGGGCCCGCAAGCTCGAGCAGGCCGGATGTCACGTGGTCTACGGGCTCGTCGGTCTCAAGACTCACTGCAAGCTCTCGATGGTCGTCCGTGACGACGGCGACCGGCTGCGGCGCTACATCCACCTCGGCACCGGCAACTACCACCCCAAGACCGCGCGGCTCTATGAGGACGTCGGCCTGCTCACGACCGACGAGGAGGTGGGGGAGGACGTCGCCCGCCTGTTCAACGTCCTGTCCGGCTACTCGATGGAGACGGAGTACCACCGCCTGCTGGTCGCGCCGCACTCGGTGCGTTCGGGGCTCGTCGACCGGATCGAGCACGAGATCGACAACCAGCGGGCCGGCCGCAGCGCGCGCGTCCGGATCAAGTGCAACTCCATCGTCGACGAGGCCATCATCGACGCGCTCTACCGTGCGTCCCAGGCGGGAGTCGCCGTCGACATCTGGGTGCGCGGCATCTGCGCCCTGCGCCCCGGCGTCCCCGGGCTCTCGGAGAACATCCGCGTGCGCAGCGTCCTCGGCCGGTTCCTCGAGCACTCGCGGATCTTCGAGTTCGACAACGACGGTGACCCCGAGGTGTGGATCGGGTCCGCGGACCTCATGCACCGCAACCTCGATCGCCGCATCGAGGTGCTGGCCAGGCTCGGTTCGGCGAAGCACACCGCCGAGCTCTCCAGCCTCATCGACCGCGCCTTCGACCCGGCCAACAGCACCTGGCACCTCGAGCCCGACGGCACCTGGACCCGGGTCAACCGTGGTCCTGACGGTGAGCTGCTCGCCGACGTGCAGACCACCCTGATCGCCCGGCAGTCCCGGCGGCTGAGCGCGGCACCGTGACCGACGCAGGGACCGGAGCCCTCCCGCCCCGACCGGGGAGCTCCCTCGACCCCGATCTCCGCCTGCCGCCGGCCACGCCCGTGGGTCGAGACTCGACGGCGGGAGTCGCCGTGATGGCGCACCTGCGGCGCCAGACCGGTGCGCTGCTCGAGGCCAGCGCCCAGCTGGGAGCACAGGACCCGTCCGCCGTGCACGCCGCCCGCGTCGCCACCCGGCGGCTGCGCTCCGGGCTCAAGGTCTACGGCGACCTGCTCCAGGGTGACGCGGCCGCGACGCTGCGCCCCGAGCTCTCCTGGTACGCCGGCGCGCTCTCCGCCGTCCGCGACCTCGACGTCTTCGCCGACCAGCTCTCGGCCGGCGGCGCCGACGAAGCGCTCTCGGAGGCCGTGCTGCCGTGGCTGCGACGGCGCAGGGACGTCGAGGTCTCCGACGCCGTCACCGCGATCGGCTCGGCGCGAGCCGAGGCCTTGCGCGTGCGCCTCGTCGACCTCGCCCGGACGCCGCGCTTCACCGGCACCGCGGGCAAGCGCGCCGCGAAGGTCCTGACACCTCGCGTGCTCGATGCCGACCGCCGGGCGGCCCGCATCCTCGACGCGGTCGCGCCGCACGACCCCTCCGACGAGTGGCACGCGGCTCGCATCGCGGCCAAGCGCGCGCGCTACGCCGCAGAGGTCGGTGCCCTGGCGCTCGGCCGCCCGTGCGCCGACCTGGCCGGGCTGTGGTCGCGGCTCACCGAGCCGCTGGGCTCGTCGCAGGACTGCGTCATCCAACGAGCGCTCGTCCTCGACCGGGTCGACGACGCCTCGGTCCCCCTCACGGCCGGCGAAGCCTTCGCCTGCGGCATCTTCGTGGCCGGCACGCATGATCGCGAGCGCGCACTCCACGTGGAGGCACGCACACTGTGGCGCGGCGTGCAGGACGAGCGCCGACAGATCCGTCGCGCGGTTGCGGCCTGATCGGTGCCGGGATGAGCCGCGACCAGATCGAGGCGGCGGGCGTCGTCCTCGTCCGTCACGGCCCGCACGGGCCGGAGGTGGCCGTCGTCCACCGGCCCCACCGCGCCGACTGGTCCCTCCCGAAGGGCAAGCTCGATCCGGGTGAGCGTCCCGAGGTCGCGGCGGTCCGAGAGACCTGGGAGGAGACGGGCGTGACGTGCGCGCTCGGCCCCTCGCTGGGCAGCCGGCACTACGAAGTCGACGGCGTCGCGAAGCGGGTGCGCTACTGGCGCGCCACTGTCATGTCGGAGCTCCCACGGATGGCCGACGCCGAGGTCGACGAGGTGCAGTGGGTGCGACGCAAGGCAGCCCGCACGCTGCTCACCTACCAGGACGACCGCGACCTCGTCGGCGTCGCGCTCGCGATGCCGGACACGGAGCCCACGATCGTGCTCCGGCATGCGGAGGCGATGAAGCGGGCACTGTGGCGCGAGAGCGGCGACCCGCAGTCCGACGCCGACGCCGCGCGGCCGCTCAACGACGCCGGGATGGAGCAGGCGCACGGTCTCGCCGCTTTGCTCGCGGCGTACGCACCCCGCCGGATCATCTCCAGCGACGCCCGTCGCTGCCGGGCGACCGTGGAGCCCTACGCCGCGCGGGCCGGGCTGGGGGTGGCACTCCAGCACGCGCTGAGCGAGGAAGGCTGCGCCGATGATCCGGACTCCACGGTCGAGCTGGTGACAGCTCTGCTCGACGCGGTCGAGCCGGTCGTGTGGTGCACCCACCGACCGGTGCTCCCGATGGTGCTGCGCGCGGTGGCGAAGCGGCTGCGACTGCACGGGCACCGGGACGTCGCGGCGGTCGATCCCCGGCTCAAGCCGGGCACGGCGATCGTGCTGCACCGCGCGACGGACGGCTCGGTCGTGGCCATCGAGAAGCTCGACGCCTGACCGGCCGGCAGACCACGGTCACTCGCACCCCATCTGTACGTCCGTCGTTCACCGTCTGTTCACCGTGGACCCCCGAACCGGTCAACCCGGCTTCCTACCGTCCGGAGCGTCAGAAGCGTCAGAACAGACCTACCCGACTCCTGGAGGACCAGGGTGCCCATCTCCCGAAACGCCCGACTGGCCGCTGTGGCCATGGTCGGTGCGCTGGCCCTCGCTGCCTGTGGCTCCGACGGCGGCACCAACAGCTCTGCCTCGCCCAACGCGAGCAGCGACACCAACTGCGTGACCGGCGCTCTCAAGGCCTCGGGCTCGAGCGCCCAGAAGAACGCCATGGCCGAGTGGATCAATGCCTACCAGGCCGCCTGCGGCTCGGGGACCACCATCGACTACCAGGCCAACGGCTCCGGTGCCGGCATCCAGGACTTCATCAACAAGCAGACCGCCTTCGCCGGCTCCGACTCCGCGCTGAAGGAAGAGGACAAGAAGAAGGCCGACGCGCGCTGCGCCACCGGCCCGGCCATCGACATCCCCATGCTCGGTGGCGCCATCGTGGCGGCCTACAACCTGCCCGGCGTCGACAAGCTGATCCTCACCTCGGACGTGCTCTCGGGGATCTTCGGCAACACGATCACCAAGTGGAACGACGCGAAGATCTCCGGGCTCAACCCCGGTGTCACCCTTCCCGACGCCACGATCGCCCAGTTCCACCGCAGTGACTCCTCGGGCACCACGGACAACTGGACCAAGTTCCTCAAGGGCACCTCGGCAGCGTGGACCTTCGACTCCAGCAAGGAGTGGAAGGCGCCGGGCGGCCAGGGCTCCAAGGGCTCGGACGGCGTGGCCACCTCGGTGAAGTCGACCGAGAACTCGATCGGGTACGTCGAGCTGTCCTTCGCCCAGGATGCCAAGCTCGGCACCGCCTGGATCGACAACGGATCCGGGACGGCCATCGAGCCCACGTCGGAGAACGCTGCCAAGACGATCGCCGCTGCCACGGTCAAGGGCACCGGCAACGACCTGGCCCTCTCGATCGACTACAAGTCGGCCGCCGGCTACCCGGCCGTGCTCGTGACCTACCAGATCACCTGCGAGAAGGGCGGCGACGCCGCTCTCGTCCCGCTCACGAAGTCGTTCCTCACCTTCACGGCGAGCGACGCCGGCCAGGCCCAGCTCATCGACATCGGCTACGTGCCCATCACGGGTGACCTGCTCACCAAGGTGCGCGCAGCAGTCGAGTCCATCACCGCCTGACGCTAGTGTCTCCAGGGGTGGTGGGACCTCGGTCCCGCCGCCCCTGGAGCTCACTTCCGACACCCTTGGGTGGACCCTGAATGAGCACGACCCTCGAGCCCACGGGCACCCCCCTCCCGCCGTCGACCGAGACCGGGATCAAGGGCACTGCCGTGCGTCCAGGCGATCGAGTCTTCAGCGGGATGTCGCGCGGCGCGGGCATCACCATCCTCGTCACGATGGCTGCGATCGCCATCTTCCTGATCTGGCGCGCGATCCCGTCGCTGCAGGCCAACACGGCCAACTTCTTCACTACCAAGGTCTGGTTCCCCGACCAGGACCCCGTCGTCTTCGGCATCGCCTCCCTCGCCTTCGGCACGTTGATGACAGCGATCATCGCGATGGTGCTGGCGGTTCCCGTGGGGATCGGCATCGCGCTGTTCATCGCCCACTACGCCTCGCCTCGGCTTGCTTCCACGCTGGCCTTCATCACCGACCTGCTGGCCGCGGTGCCCTCGATCATCTTCGGCATGTGGGGCCTTCAGTTCCTCACTCCGCAGATGGAGGGCCTCGGCGAGTGGCTCAACACCTACCTCGGCTTCATCCCGCTGTTCTCCAACGACCTGGGGATCTACAGCAAGTCGATCCTCATCGCCGGCGTCGTGCTCGCGATCATGGTTCTGCCGACCATCTCCGCGCTCAGCCGTGAGGTGTTCCTCCAGGTGCCGCGCACGCACATCGAGGCCTCGCTCGCGCTCGGGGCGACGCGTTGGGAGATGGTGCGCCAGGCGATCTTCCCGTTCGCCAAGCCCGGCATGATCTCCGCATCGATGCTCGGCCTGGGCCGCGCTCTCGGCGAGACGATAGCGGTCGCGCTGATCCTGTCCGCGTCGTACGAGATCAACTGGCACATCAGCGAACCCGGCGGCAACACCTTCGCCGCCAACATCGCGCTGCGCTGGAACGAGGCTGGGCCGATCGGGCTCTCGGCCCTCGTGGCGAGCGGTCTGGTCCTGTTCGTCATCACCCTCGCGGTCAACATGGCGGCCCGCGTGATCATCTCGCGGCGCTCCGACTTCTCCGGGGCCAACTGATGGCAGGCCTCACCGCGCAGGAGCGCGAGGAGTCCCAGACGCTTCTGCACGAAGCGCTGGCCGGACGCCGGCTCCCTCGTGGGGCGGTGCCCGCGCTCGGTGCCGGGGCGCTCCTCGCGGCGTACGTCCTCAACGTCGCGACGTCGGTCGACGGTGTTGCGGGCACGCTGATCGTGGCCGTCCTGCTCTTCGTCGGGTCGCAGACCGCCTGGAGCTTCGCGATCGAAGGCCGTCGTCACTCGATCGACCGCCTGGCGACGACCGGGATCTATGCCACCTTCGTCGTCGCTCTCGCCCCCCTCGTGGCCGTTCTGGCCACGGTGGTCGTCAAGGGCGCCGAGGTGCTCGGTGCCGAGTTCCTCACCACCTCCATGCGGGGTGTGTCGCCGCGCTCCGAGGGGGGTGGGCTCTACCACGCGCTCGTCGGCACGCTGCAGCAGGTCGGCATCGCGGCGCTGATCGGAGTGCCGCTCGGTATCCTCGCCGCGATCTACCTGGTGGAGTACGCGCCGGCGAGCAAGTCGCAACGACTCTCCCGCGCGATCAGCTTCTTCGTCGACGTGATGACCGGTGTGCCCTCGGTGGTCGTCGGGCTCTTCGTCTACACCGCGTTCGTGCTCACCCTGGGCATGCAGCGCTCCGGTTTCGCTGCGTCGATCGCCCTCACGATCCTCATGCTCCCCGTGGTCGTGCGCTCGACCGAGGAGATGCTGCGCATCGTGCCGCGCGAGCTGCGTGAGGCGTCCTACGCACTCGGCATCCCGAAGTGGCGCACGGTGCTCAAGGTCGTGCTGCCGACCGCCATCTCCGGCATCATCACGGGCGCGATGCTCGCCATCGCGCGGGTGGCCGGAGAGACCGCGCCGCTGCTGCTCACGACGTTCCTGTCGCAGTCGATCAACACCAACCCGTTCTCCGGTCCGCAGGCCGCGCTGCCGACGTTCATCTGGGACCAGTTCACCAGCGGCACCGACCCCTCGGTCAACCGCGCGTGGGGAGGCGCCCTGGTCCTGATCCTGCTCGTGATGATCCTCTACGCCGGGGCCAAGATCATCGCGCGCGTCACCGGAGTCAAGAGGTAGCTCCTGACCCGCTGTACGACATCCTGCTCGACCCGCCGAATGCGAGGAAGCACACCGATCATGGCCAAGCGCATCGACGCCACCGACGTCGACATCTACTACGGCTCGTTCAAGGCCGTCGAGGGTGCGACGTTCGCGGTGGAGCCTCGCTCGGTCACGGCGTTCATCGGTCCGTCGGGCTGCGGGAAGTCGACGGTGCTGCGGACGCTCAACCGCATGCACGAGGTCATCCCCGGTGCGTACGTCGACGGGACGGTGCTCCTCGACGGTGAGGACATCTACGGCGCGGACGTCGATCCGGTCAACGTGCGTCGCACCATCGGCATGGTCTTCCAGCGCCCCAATCCGGTCCCGACGATGTCGATCTACGACAACGTGGTCGCAGGCCTCAAGCTCGACGGGCGCAAGCGCAAGAAGGACGAGATGGACGCCATCGTCGAGGGGTCGCTGCGCGGCGCGAACCTCTGGGACGAGGTGAAGGACCGGCTCGCCCGGCCCGGCTCCGGGCTCTCAGGCGGTCAGCAGCAGCGGCTGTGCATCGCGCGCGCGATCGCGGTCGAGCCGCAGGTGCTGCTCATGGACGAGCCGTGCTCGGCGCTCGACCCGATCTCGACCCTGGCGATCGAGGACCTGATCGACCAGCTCAAGGAGAAGTTCACGATCGTGATCGTGACGCACAACATGCAGCAGGCCGCCCGGGTCTCGGACACGACTGCCTTCTTCAACCTCGCCGGCGTCGGCAAGCCCGGCAAGCTCATCGAGATGGCACCCACCCAGGTCATGTTCTCCACGCCGAGCGAGCAGGCCACCGAGGACTACATCTCCGGCCGCTTCGGCTGACCCCCGCTGCTGCGCTCCGGATGATCTCTACTAGAGGTCATCCAGCACGACACGCCGGGGGTTTCCGCCTCCAACATGCTGGATGATCTCTACCGACACCGGGCTACCCGCGCCGGTCCGGGGCGGTCCTGCCCAGCGCCGACCAGAAGCGGCGGACCAGGGCTGCACGTCGCTGCGGCGTGGTGATGTCGCGCGGCATCCAGCGTACGAAGCGGGCGTCGTGCTCCTCCCGGATGCGGTCCTCGCGGCGCTTCTCCTCGATGAGCACCCGCTGACCGTCCTCGCCGGCGTACTTCCCGGCGCCGTCCGCCTCGCCCACCACCCGGTGCTCTTCGAACCACATGTCCACGAACGCGAGCCAGCCCGGCCCGGAGAACTCGTGCTGCAGCTCGGGACGAGGAATGCCCGCGTCCAGGAGCCACCACCGGGACGCGGACTCGAACCACGACTCGCTCCCGCCGTCGGCCAGCTCCAGCACGCGCCGAGCTCGAGCCGACCCGCAGCGGCCGTGCTCACCGAGTCGCGCCGCGTCGAGCTGGTCGCGTGTCACCATCCCACGTCGCAGCATGGCGTCGACGACGGCGAGCGCGTCCGGCGGAGTCATCGTGGTGGCGCAGTCGAGGGCCAGCCGAGGTCCTCCGAGCATGGGTACCCCGTCCACCAGCACGATGTCGGCGTCGTCGAAGTCGGCCACATGGATGCGTGACCCCGCAGGAGGGTTTCCGTGCCGTGGCGGACGTCGCGTGAGCTCGACGGCGTCCGGCAGCTCGCCGTACGGCGTGGGAAGCCCGAAGAGCCGCACCCCGCTCACGTGCGACACGACGGTGTCGCCGCCGCACGCGGCAAGCAGCGCAGCCGCCAGCTCCCGGTGCCGACGGTCCGCGGACGTGCCGACGAACGCGCGGTCGCCGTAGACCCCGCGTCGGAGCCGCACCCAGATGGATGCGGCGATCAGGACGCGGATATCGCCGTCCTGCGCACCGAGCGCACGGGCGTCGACGCTGCTGATGACGCCGCCGTCGCCGGCAGCGTGCAACGACATGCGAGCGCTCAGGGCGAGCAGCTGGTCGGGTGGGCGGCGTGTCGACCTCATGCCCGGAGGATGCGGCCGACGGGTGTCGCGCCGCAGCGAGCGTCCACAGCCTCGGCCCGCACCGGCGACTGCCGCCCCCCGAGTTGCTGGCAGCCCGGCGTACGCCGGTAGAGATCATGCGGCAGGACACGCCGGGGTTCACGGCCCAAAAGCTGCTGCACGATCTCTAGTAGAGATCATGCGGCAGGGAGTTGGGAGCGGGTCAGAACTCTTCGAAGATGCGGCCTCGGTTGTAGAGCTTGTCCTCGATGCCGTTCTGGCGCAGCGCCATCCACCAGGTCGCGGCGTTGATGGCGAGCACCGGCTTGCCGAGCCAGCGCTCGGCCTCGGCGGCGAGACGCACCATGCCCATGTTGGTGCCGACCTGGACGAGCGCGTCGGCGCCCGTCTCGTTGAGCTCGATCAGGGCGGCACGCAGCTCGTCCTCGGTCGTCTCCGCGATCGAGATGGCTGTCGGGCACTTGAGTCCCTTGACCGCGAGTACGTCGAAGCCGACCTCGGAGAAGAAGATGTCGACCTGCTCGTCCCCGTTGGGCTGGTACGGCGTGACCACGGCGATCGACTTCGCGCCGAAGCTCTTCAGCGCCAGCTCGCACGCCTCGGCGCCCGTCGCGACCTCGAGGCCGCCGGAGCGCTCCGTGATACGACGCTTGAAGTACTCGTTACCGTCCTTGCCGCCCCAGAAGGTCTCGGCCGACATGCCCATGACCATGTAGTCGGGGTCAGCGGTCTTCACGAGGTCGACGGCGTGGTCGATCGACTCGTCGAGCTGCACCCTCAGCTTCTCCATCTGCGCCTCGGAGGACAGGTCCGGGTCGTAGATGTGGATGCGGCCGAACAGCGGCACCACGCCGGGCACGTTCATGGAGTTGAAGTCGTACTCGACCATGGAGTTGGTGCTCGGGGCGAGGACGCCGAACTTGCGGCGCCAGGCCGCCTGGTCCGGTCGCTCGCGCCAGGGCTCGGATGCCATCGGTGCCTCCTCGGTGCGTGTGCCGACGCGTCAGGCGTCGATGACGGTATCGGACGCGGCCACGACGCGCGACGCCGAAGGGTCGCGGGTGCTGACGGTCCACAGGAGGTACGACGCGAGGAGGAAGCAGCCCTGGCCGGCGACGTTGACGCTCTCCTCGATCCACTGCACCGTCAGCGTCTGCTCGATCTTCGGACCGGCGAGGTAGGCCAGCGCGAGCGAGAAGGCCATCCCGACGGCGTACAGCACGATCGGCGGCACGGTGCGCTCGCGCACGGCCCAGCGGATCGCGACGCCGGAGGTCATCAACGCGCCACCGGCCGCGACAGCGAGCAGCGCGGTCGACCGCCCCGACGCAACCGTGCCGGCGAACCCGAGCACGACGACGAGCGCGAACGGCCACCACATCAGCAGGCGCCCGACGATGGCCGACCACAGCGACCAGAGCAGCACGACGAAGCCGGTCGCCAGGAACGGGAAGAGCAGCTGCTCCAACCACGTGACGTCCGTGTCGAGCGCGGTCAGGATGATCTTCCACAACGCCTTCGAGCCGCCCCCGACGCCGATGAGCGCGACACCGAGCAGAGCCACCGGTCGTACGCCGGGGAGCACCCGATAGCTCAGCCGCGCGAGGAACAAGCAGCCGATGACCGACAGCGCGACCGGGATGAGGTCGAACAGGGCGAGCGGAACCGTGTACGTCGACTCGAACTGATCCATGCAGCGGCCCTCAGGACTCGTCGGTGAACAGGTCGCGCTTGCGCTGCAGGACGAAGCGCGATGCGAAGCGCCGCGCGGCCTTGCCGGTGGTGAGCCATGCGACCTTGTCGCCGTTCTTCGTCGACGCCAGGACACCCTCGGCCAGGAACGGCGTGACGGTCTCGACGCGGTCGCCGAGGATGTTGAAGATCCTCTTCGCCTTCGCGAACTCCGCCGGCATGCCGTCGTAGTCGTCGACGAGCAGATCGGTCTTCACGATGCCGGGAGAGAGCAGGCAGATCCGGACCTTCGAGTCCTTGCTGTCCTTGATCAGCGACTCGGTGAAGTACGTGACCGCGCGCTTCGTGGCACCGTAGACCGCCATGTTGGCGGCCTTCTGGCCGCTGGAGCCGAAGCCCTCCATGTTCCAGATCGAGCCACCCGACTCCGCCATCCCGGCCATGGGCACGGCGGTGCCGTTCATGACACCGAGCAGGTTGGTCGCGACGATCGCGTCGACCTGCTCGCGCGGAACCTGCGGAAGGGGGCGTCGCAGCACCGACAGCCCGGCGTTGTTGATCCAGATGTCGACCTTGCCGTACGCCGCGATCGCGTGGTCCCAGAGCTGCTGCACGTCGTCACGGTTGGCCACGTCGCACGGGACACCGGTGACGGCGTCGCCGCCACCGAGCTCGGCAAGCGCCTTGTCGACCGACTCCTGAGAGCGACCGCAGATCACGACGCGCGCCCCGCGGGCGAGCAGCTCACGGGAGAGCCCCAGGCCGATCCCACGGGTGGCACCGGTGACGACGACGACCTTGGCTCTCATGATGCGGGCTCCCAGTCGAGCAGTCCGTAGGTGACGTGGGTGAGCGAGTCGCCGCGGAAGAGCTCCCAGGTGACCGCGATGCGGCTGCTGTCATCGAGCATGAACTCGCGGCCCTTGAGCTTCCACACGTCCTTGCCGCCGAAGTGGATGCTGTTGAACAGCGCCCGGCCATAGGCGCGCGCGTTGCCCCAGGCGTCCGGGCCCTCGTAGACGGTGTTGGCCGACATCCGAGTGCGCTCGATCGTGTAGGAGCGGTTGAGCGCGCCCTCCCAGGTGACGGTCTGCCTGGCGCGGGTGAGCGAGAGCGGTTCG
>JANMMN010000150.1:0-3874 GCA_031373405.1 Actinomycetes bacterium | reverse complement strand
TGTGGACGAAATCCGCATGACGATCGATCTCTGTCACGTCGGCGACTTTTTGACCGACAAGCTGGAGCAGTTGCCAATGGAGATGCGCGATGTCTTGAAAGTTGCAGCTTGCTTTGGTTCTCATTTCGAAGAGACGCTCATCGAGTACGTCTTGGATTGCCCCGTCGGGACGATTCTAACGGATGCCGTGGGGATCGGTGTGCTCCTTCTCGAACCGCCATGGGTTCTGGTGTGACCGCTGCCGTCGGGGTGTCGACGACGTCGCTTGTGCCGGGATTCCGTGCGGGCCTGCTAGTGGTGCTGGTGCTCGTCGCCGTGCGCGTGGTCGTGGTCGTGACGCAGCTGGTCCGGGGTGGTGGTCTGGTCCTTGGAGTACAGCGGCGACATGAGGGTCGAGACGATGCTCGCCATGAAATCGCCGCTCGTGGCCAGCGCTGAGGAGGCCGGGACCTTCTTGCTCCACACCGTCTCGGGACGGGCCTGGAGCAGGATGATGTTCTCCCCGTCGGGGAGGTCGGCGTCGACCGCCCACTCGATGTCCTGGGGGCAGCCGTAGTGCCGCTCCGCGGTGCGGGCGAGCGTCGCGATCGCCTTGATCTCGTCGTCGGTGAGGCTCGGTGCCGACGCCCGCTCGGGGTCGAGCGGCACCTTCTCGACCGTGTCGTGGTCGGAGAGCCGGAACTCGCACTCCTTGACCGAGATGATCCGGCGCCCGATCTCCCTCATGACCTTGTCGACGAGGAAGTTGTCGGGCGTGACCTCCCCGGAGACCACCGACTCGCCGAAGCCCCAGGCGGAGTCGATGGCGATCTGCGAACGGTCTCCGTCGATGGGGTTGAGCGTGAAGGCCACGCCCGCTGCCTTGGGCCGCACCATCTTCTGGATCACGACGCACATCTCGACCGTGCGGTGCTCGTAGCCCATCTCGACGCGGTAGCAGGTCGCGCGGTCGGTGAACAGGCTCGCCCAACAGCGGCGTACGGCGTCGATCACGTCGTCGCCGCCACGCACCCAGAGGTAAGTGTCGTGCTCACCGGCGAAGGAGGCGTCAGGCGAGTCCTCCGACGTCGCGCTCGACCGCACGGCGACCGGCACGTCCGCCACACCGCACCGGGCGGAGAGCTCGGCGTACGACCCGCGGATCACCATCTCGATGCCCTCGGGGATCGGCATCGTGCGGATGAGATCGCGGATCTCGTTGCAGCGGCGCGACACCTCGTCGGTGTCGTTGATGTCCATGCCGTGCAGGATCCGCGCGATCTGCTGGTCGAGGTCGGCCTCGTCACGGCTGCGGGTGTAGGCAGGCGTGCAGATCGCGAACCCCGGCGGCACGGGGAGACCGGCACCGGTCATCTCGCCGAGGCTCGCGGCCTTGCCGCCCACCTCGTGCTTGATGCCGGCCCAGTAGCTCTCGAACCACGTGACGGTGCTCATCGGGTCTCCCGGGACTCACGGACGGACGGCGGAACCGCGGATGCGGGAAGGCCCGCCCACCAGTCGGGCAGCGCCTCGAGATCAGGCACGTGCACCTCCTGCACCCGGTTGCGGTAGAGCACGAGCGCGGTACGCCCGCCCTCGATCAGCCGCACGCGCACGGCCTCGGTGTTGAACGGCTCGCCCGGGTCGTAGCCGAACGCCCAGGTGGCGAACGCGCGGATCGGGCCGGAGTGGGTGGCGACGACGACGGCGTTGCCGGGCGACTCGCGATGCATGCGCAGCAACCCCGCCCAGAACCGCCGCACGCAGGCCACCGGCGGCTCGAAGTGCATGAGCGGCATGGTGAGCCAGTGTGTGATCGGGTCGCCGCCGCCCTGCTGGATGCCCCAGAACCGATCGACCTCGACGAGCCAGTGCGGCCGCTCCCCCAGGGATGTGCGCTCGTAGCGCTCCATCTCCTTGAGGTACATGCGGAAAGCCTGTGTCACGTCTCGGAAGCCCTCGGGCGTCGACACCGCGAAGTTGCGGAACTCCTCCATCGGCGTGATCTCCGAGACCGTCGCCGTCCGACCGAAGAGCGCGACCTGGTCGAGCAGCCCGCGCCGCAGGTGCTCGGCGGTCTGCCGTGCGCGGTTGGTGTCGGCGGAGCCCATGATCACGGTGTGCCCGTCCATGACCCGGCGCGCGAGCTCCATCCCACGACGGTGCGCCTGCCACGACCCGAGCGGAGTGAGACCGGACTCGGTGGAGTAGCCCTGGGTCTCGCCGTGCCGCACGAAGTAGACGTCGGTCGTGACCGAGACCGCCTGCTCGCGGCGTTCGAGCACGATCTCCTTGGTGCGCGTCACCTCGGCCCAGGCTCGACTGCCCGCGATGTCCTGGCCCTCGTACGGCGCGACCTCGGAGCCCAGGACGCTGGCGTCCCGCCGCTCGCGGAACCGGCGGAGGTAGAGGGGGCCCTCGCCGCTCTCTCGGTCGTCGATGTCGTGCGCCTTGCCACCGGTGCGCGCCCGCTCGTAGTAGCGCTGGAGGTACGCCGGAGCATCGGGGCGCTCCGTACGCGGCAGATCGGACTTCGCTCCGCCTGGGGGTGTCGTCGCGGTCACGGCCGCGTCCTCGATGGCCGTCATCAGCTGTGCACCGTGAGGAACCGCTGGTTGACCACACCGTCGTAGTAGAAGAGCGCTCGACCCATCTCGCCCTCGGTCCAGATCACTGGCTCCTCGTCGGGGTCCGCCCAGTAGCCACCGGTGAATACCTCGTTGCGGTGGCCGGCGGGGTCGAAGAAGTACATGCAGTGCCCCCGGGTCGCGCCGTGGCGCGTGGGGTTCGTCTCGATGCGCACGCCGTGGTAGGCGAGCACGTCGGCCGCGGTACGGATGTCGTTCCAGTCGTCGACCCAGAAGGCGAAGTGGTGCAGCCCGCCGTCGGGACCGGTGACGAGAGCGAGGTCGTGGCTGGAGTGCGAGACCTCCATCCACGTCGCGATCTGGAAGCCGTCGTCGCCGACGACCTGCTCGGTGAGGTGGAAGTCGAGGACGTCGGTGAAGAACGAGGTGGCCGCGTTGACGTCCTCGCAGGTGAGGAACACGTGGTCGATGCGCGGAGGGGCGACGCCCACGAGGTTGAGCGGGCGGGGCGGCGGGTTGGTGAGCGGGAGCAGGTTGCCGATCTGCTGCATGCCGTGCACGAGCTCCATCTGGTGCCCGGTGGGGGTCTCGAAGCGCAGTGCTTCGCCGTGCCCTGGCCCCCACTCGCCCACGGCGAGCCGCTTCACGACGACACCGGCCTCCTCGAGGCGGGACTGGTAGAGGTCGAGGTCCTCGGCGTGCTGGACCTTCCAGCCCACGTGGCCGAGGCCGTAGCTGGGAGCGAAGGTGAGGATCACCGAGTGGTGCTGGTGCTCGTCCCAGCACTTGAGGAACACCCGGTCGGAGTCGCGCGCTGTCTCGAAGAGACCGAGCACCTCGGTGTAGTAGGCGACGGCGAGCTCGAGGTCGGGGACCCTGATCTCGACGTGCGAGAGCCGCAGCATGCCCATCAGGTGTGCACCTTCATGAACCGGTCGTTGAGCTCGCCTTCGTAGTAGAAGACGGCGCGACCGACGTTGTCCTCGGTCCAGGTGATCGTGGGGAAGTCGGGGTCCGGTCGGTAGCCACCGGTGAAGACCTCGTTGCGCGTGCCGAGCGGGTCGAAGAAGTAGATCGTGTTGCCGCGTGTGATGCCGTGCCTCGTCGGACCCACGTCGATCTGGATCCCGTTGTAGGCGAGGATGTCGGCCGACCGGCGTACGTGGTCCCAGTCGTCGAGCCAGAAAGCGAAGTGGTGCAGGGCGCCGTTCGGGCCGTTGACGATCGCGACGTCGTGCGGCGAGTGCGAGCGCTCCAGCCAGACGCCGAGCTGGTGGCCGTTGGCGTCGAGGACCTGCTCGGTCATC
>JANMMN010000398.1:0-3837 GCA_031373405.1 Actinomycetes bacterium | reverse complement strand
CCGCTGTTGGGCGCCGGCCCGCTGCACCAGCGCACCACCCGGCGCGTGCACGGGCGGGTGCTGCTCGTCGGGGACGCAGCGGGATACGTCGATGCGCTCACCGGTGAGGGGCTCACGATGGCCCTCACGTGTGCCGAGGCGGCGATCGCCGCGGTGGTGGCGGACGACCCTGCACGCTACGAGTCCGACTGGGTCCGCCTGACGCGGTCGTACCGGATGCTCACGGGCGGGCTTCTCGCCGCCGCCTCGCACCCAAGCACGAGGCGCCACGTGGTGACCGGCGCGGCCCTGATGCCGTGGGCATTCCGCTGGGTCGTCAACTCCCTCGCCGGGGACGGCGTGGGAACGCGCAGACCGTGAGATCCCGACCAGGGCCTGCGGCGGGAGCACGGCCGCTCGTCATGGCACAGTTCGCTCGATGTTCCCCGGCCTGATCAGAGCGAGTCACCCACTGCCGACCACGGCGATGACGGTGATCGTCACGCTGTGCGCGGTGAGCTTGGGATGGCGGGTGCCCGAGGTCCTCGGCGTGGCGTTAGCGGTCCTGCTGGGGCAGCTCTCCGTCGGGTGGAGCAACGACGCCTTCGACGCCGATCTCGACCGGCGGTCGGGGAGGCGGACAAAGCCTGTGGTGGTGGGCACGGTGACCGCCCGCCTGCTCTGGACCACGGCCGTCGCCTCGGCGGTGGCGTGCGTCGTTGTGAGCGTCGTTGCGGCCGGCTTCGTCGGCGGGACCATCCACGTGATCGCCGTCGCGGCGGCGTGGTGCTACAACCTCGCACTGTCACGCACCGCGTGGTCGTGGTTGCCCTACGCGATCGCCTTCGGCGCCGTACCCGCGTTCCTCACGTGGGGCCTCGACCAGAGCCCGCCGCCGGCGTGGATGGTCGTGACGTTCGCGCTGGTCGGGGTCAGCGCCCACCTCGCCAACGCCCTCCCCGATCTTGAGTCGGACCGCGCGGCCGGCGTCGGCGGCGCTGCCGTGAGGCTCGGCGCGCCAGGAACCGTGGTTCTGGGCTGGTCGCTGCTCGGTGCGGCCACCACCGTCCTGGCCGCGACCGCGCTCAGCACGTCCCTCGTCCTCGCGAGCGTGCCGGTCGTCGGCTACGCGACCGCCGTGCTCGTCTCCGTGATTCGCCCAGGCCCGCAGGTGATGTTTCGCGCGCTCGTCGCCGTGGCAGCGCTCGACGTGGTCGTGCTGCTCCTCATCGCTCGAACCGGCTGAAGGCGATCGTCACGGGCGGTGACCGTGGGCCTGGTCGGCAAGTCGGCCCGAACGCTGTGCGATGAAGGCGTAGCCCCTTGACGGGACGAGTCCGGTCAGGAGTTCGTCGCGCTGCGGGCAAGCAGCCCGACGAGGATGGCAGCGCCGACGCCCCACGCCAGACCGGACAAAGCCCGCCTGCGGGACGGACGAGCCAGAAACACCGGTACGCCCACGGCGAGGCCCGCCCCCAGCGCAGCCATCCCGAAGACGTCATCCTCCAGGATCGGCGGTGGCGTGGATGGGCACCTTCCGCCGAAGGCTTCACAACTGCCGACGGTGAAGGCCACGAGCACCAGGCCGGTCCCCACGAGAACGCAGAGCCCGATGGCGGCGGCGCGGAGCGCTTGCCACCACAGCGATCGCGACATGTCCGCCCCACCGTCGGATGTGCTCACGATGCCCACGGCCTTCCAGGGAGACGTGCCTTCTGCTGGCCGGGGTGTTTCTGCCGCTCACTGATGATGCCGCGCCGCCCGCCGGAAAGCCTAGGAAGGAGAAGGACCGGGCCGGCACACGACGCGTATGCCGTGCCGCGCTCGGCGTGGTCGTCCGTGTCGCGCTCGGGAGCTACTGCAGTGGTCGACTAGGCGCGCCGTTCTCCGACGGAAGACCTGCCCGGCCGCATGGCGGGCGCTGCCGGTGCCGAACGCGGAACGCCAGAAGCCCCGATTCCGCGGCGAGCTCGACCGTCGCCCGCGGGAGGCGCGTCACCCCTAACCTGGGGAGGGCTGGGTGCCAGCAGGGGATGAATCGAGACCACCACGTGGCTGCGACCTACGGCCCCGTCTTCGCGGCGGCGCCGGACGCCACCGGGGGCGCGCTCGCGCTCGACCTCAACGAGTTCCGGGTCGCGCATGCCCCTGTCATCGACCTGGTCGAAGCGCCGGACCTCCTTGCGGATGCGCTCGAGCTGCCGTGGCGCGGTGCGTTCCGCCATGGGTTCTGCTGGGGGCTCCTCGTGCCGGACGGCAGGCGGGTCCTCGTGGTGGTCATGGGCCACGAAGGTCCGGACCTTGCCGGCCGGGGCGCGATCATCGGCCGGCTCCCCGACCAGGACGCACGCCGATTCCTCGACCTGTGGGGAGGCCGTGCGGCCCGGGTCTCGCTGCTGATCGAGGCCACTCCGGGCCTTCTCGGCGTCGAGGTTCGCTACCGGACGCTAGCGGTGGGCGCCCCGCCCGTCCCCGAGGTTGTCGAGGCCGAGGGCGTCGAGCCGGCTGCTCCGGCGCCTGTGTCGACGCCCGACGCCGCCCTCGCGCCGGTGGTGCGTGCGGCGGCGGAACCGAACTCATCGGACCTGACGCCGCCCAGCACCACGATCGATCCCGATCCCGAGGTCGAGGCCGAGGTCGACCCCGAACCCGAGGTCGAGGTCGAGGTCGAGGTCGAGGGCCCGGGTGTCGGCGACACGGTGTCGGCCCACCGACAAGAGCCGATTGCGGAACCCGAGCCTGAACCGACGCTGATCGATGTGCCCCGGCCGCGACCGGAGCCCGTACCCGCTCACGCACCCGAACCGGAACCTCAGCCCGTGCCGGAGCCGGCAGCCGAGCCCGACCCGCAGCCGGTGCGCGATCAGGAGCCCGAGCCCGTCCCCCTGCCGCGGTGGGAGGTCGTCGCGGAGCCGGAGCCGGAGCCGATCGTCGTCGACCCCGCGGCGCGCACGCCGCCGAACCCTCCGGCGGGCTGGTTCATCGACCCGTTCGACGCTGCCGAGTGGCGCTGGTGGGACGGGGACCGGTGGTCGGCCGACACGGCGCCACGGTCCCCCGAGGGCGACCCGACGGACTGAGCCGAGCCCCCGCATCACCCGGACGGCGGAGTCGGCAGCGCTGCGTGCAACCACTCTCGCTCACCGTGGCGAGCGAGAGCGCTCTACGGTGGAGGACGGGGTGTCCGAACGGTTCGAGTTCGCCCGAGGCTCGTGGTTGGCTCACGATCGTCTGCCTACACTCGACGTGTGTTCGCCCTCGTTGATCCTGCCGACGTCGAGCTCGAGGACGCCGTCCGCGTGGACTTCGGACCGGCGGACCGCGCCGCGGTGGACGGCACCGGCGGCTCGCTCGATCTGGCCGCGTCCCCGGTCGACGTCCTGAGCCTCACGCTCGTCGACCTCCCGAGCTCACCGCTGGAAGTCGCTCGTCGCGTCGGGCTCATCGAGGCCGGCGGCTTCCTGCACGGAGCCCGCTGGGCTGTTCTTGCGCCGCTCGGCGATGAGTGGCGCGTCGGCATCCTGACCGTGGGGGAGGTCGATCCGGCACAGAGCCGCCTCGACGCCGGCCGGCTCTCCGACCGCGATGTCGAGCGCTGGGCGGTGCTCCTCGACGGGCGCGTCGTGCGCGTCGTCGCCTTCGTCGAGGCGACCCCGGGATTCGCGGGAATCGACGTGCGGTTCCGTCCCGGTCTCCTTGAGGCCGACTGCGAGTCTGCTCCAGGCCGCCGCGCGCCCACCAGGTCCGAGCTCGATCTCGCATCCCCGCCCGCGGCACCGGCCCTGTGGTACGTCGATCCCGCGGACCCCGCGCAGCACCGCTACTGGGACGGGGCAACCTGGACCGGCCACACCAACC
>JANMMN010000042.1:0-3105 GCA_031373405.1 Actinomycetes bacterium | reverse complement strand
CACGCGCCACTCGGCGCATCGCCGGCGACGCGAAGCCGCTGCCACCTCGCGGGGCCGACGACGCTTGGACCTACCGCGTCGTACTCCACACCCACCTCGGGGCGCTCGTCCCGGTCCACAGACCCGCTCGGCGCCCTGATCAGTTCTACGTCCGGAATGCCAAGGTGACGCAGGGGCCACCCATTCCACGGTGGACGCATGAATAGGTGGTTCGCTATCCTCGAAACAACTATTAGGAGTTCCTCGTGAGCACGCAAACGGCACGCCGCTCTCGCCCGGGACGCTCCGGTCGAGTGGCCGGCGACGTTCGCGCTGCTGTCCTGTCCGCTCACACGGGTCGCTTCTGGACCGTGGACGACTTCCCCGGCCTGGACGCCAGCACCGTGGACAAGGCACTCGTGCGCCTCAAGGACACCGGTGAGCTCGTCACCGTGCGTCGCGGCCTCTACTTCCGCGGGAAGCAGAGCCTGTTCGGGATGGCTCGTCCTTCCCAGGAGCAACTCGTCGCGGCCGTCGCGGGTGACCGTGGCGTCGGCCCGGCCGGGCTGACCGCGGCGAACGAGCTGGGCCTGTCGACCCAGTTGCCCGGCGTCGACGTCTACGCCGTACCCCGCCCGGCTCCGCGTGACCTGCCGACCGTGCGGTTCGTCTCCCGGCCATCACGCACCGGGCGACTCGCAGCGGCGTTGTCGGGCATCGAGGTGGCGGTGCTCGAGGTGCTCGACTCGTGGGAGGGCGTCACCGACGTGACCCCGTCTGCGACGGCCGATCGGTTGGTCGAGCTCATCGATGCGGGTCAGGTCCGGGCGGCGAAGCTCGTGCGCGCGTCGGTCGACGAGCCGGCCGCCGCTCGCGAGCGGTTGCGTCACGTCCTGCTCCTCGCTGGGCTGGCCGATCTCAGTGACGAGGTGCCTCGGGCCCGGAGCGCTCTCGCACGCTCGAAGGCGCTCGCCGGGCTGCCGGTTCTCACCGAAGCCACGCGGTGACCAGCCGGCTCAAGGGCGCCGATCTCGAGGCCTTGATCGCGGCCGTCAGCGACGCGAGCGGAATCCCGCAGCGCATCCTGGCCAAGGACTACTGGGCGACCGAGGTGCTGCGCGGCATGGCGAACGACTGCGACGGGACATTCCTGTTCAAGGGCGGGACGTCGCTGAGCAAGGGCTACCACTTGCTCGACCGCTACTCCGAGGATATCGATCTCCTCGTGCTCGCCGACCCGAGTGACGCGGCAGCCGTCGGGGTGGTCCTCGACGCCATCCACGCATCGGCGGTGCGCACCATGGGTTCGCCAGGCACTGTTGTCGAGAAGTCCCGTTCGGACGACGGTTTGTGCCGGGAGATATCGGTGTCGTTCGTGACGCAGACCAGGAACGTACCGGGCGTCGAGAAGACGATCCGCCTGGAGCCTGGCGTCCGCGGTGGCCCTGCGCCGCGCGAACGCGTCGAGATCCGGAGCTTGTTGGCCGAGCGGGCACCCGACGAGCTCCGCGACCGGGTCGAGGCGTACGACGACGGCCGCGCGTTCAGCATCGACGTTCTCCATCCGGTGCGGACGTTGGTGGAGAAGTTGCTCGCCGTACACGGACTCGCGGTCGCACTGCACACCGGCACGCGCGACAAGGTTCCCAGCAGGTTCGCCCGGCACTTCTACGACCTGCACCAGCTGTGCCTACCCGGCAGCGCAGCACTGACCTACCTCGAGCGCACTGGCGGGTTCGACTCGATGCTCGACGATGCGATCGACGTGACCAACCGCTGGTTCACCAGTGGTACCCCGCTCGTCGTCCCACCCGGCGGCCTGACGCAGAGCCCGGCGTTCACCGACCCTGCGCTCCGACTCCCGCTCGAAGCTGCGTACGTCGCTACGTGCGCGGAGCTGTGCTACCCGAGTGCGATGCGCCCGACGTGGGACGAGATGCTTCGCAGCGTCGCCTCGGCGGCGCCCCTCCTCTCCTGACTCGTTCCGGTTCGCCAGCAGGTCGCGCGTCCCGGGTTGCGGCGTACGCACCGCGCACCGACACCACACCCCCGGACTTGTCACTTCCTTACTGCCCCACGGGGTCGCGAGGCACTGACAACTCCTGCGTACGGCGGTGTCTCGTGCGCCACATTCGGTGTTTTCGTTGCTGTTTCACTGGTCAAGCAGGCAACAACAGGAGCACTCTGAACGTGCACGCACCCCGGTACTAGGTCTTGAGGACCGCCCGGTCGGATCCCAAGAGGGATGCGCGACAAGGGTTGCTGGTTCGACCGCCATGGCCGAGCCAACAGGTTCGGAGGGGACCATGTCCACCACGCACTCGACCACCGCGGACGTCGCGGTCATGCACGACGACGACCAGATCATCACCACCGCAGGACAGAAGTGGGCCGGAGTCGTACGCATCCTGCTCGGCTTCACGTTCCTGTGGGCGTTCCTCGACAAGACGTTCGGCCTCGGCTACGCGACCACGAAGGCCTGGATGTTCGGCACCGGCGACGGCAGCCCCACCACGGGCTTCCTCAAGTTCGGCGTCAACCCTGAGGGCCCGTTCGCCAGCTTCTTCACCAGCCTCGCGCCAAGCTCTCCCGCCGGAATCATGAACTGGCTGTTCATGCTCTCCCTGCTGGGCGCCGGCATCGGCCTCATCCTCGGTGTCGCGATGCGCGTCACCGCCATCGGCGGCTCGCTGCTGCTGCTCTCGATGTACGTCGCCATCGCCCCCTGGGCGAAGATCACGCTCCCGGACGGCAAGATCACGGCCACCAACAACCCGATCCTCGATGACCACATCATCTACAGCGCGACGCTGATGCTGCTCATGTTCGTGATGGCCGGACGCTACTGGGGCTTCGGCCGCGTGTGGGAAGCCCACACCCCCACCTGGCTGCACTAGGCACCTGGGGACACATCCCCCGCTCGAGCTGATCAACTGGCGGTCACCCACCTCGGGTAGCCGCCAGTTGATCCGTCTCGGCGGGGGGTTTCCGGCGCGCGAGGGCGTACGGCGTCCACATGGTGTCTCTCGGCTTGACGGCTCAGCGTTGTCTGGCGTTAAGGTTTGACCTGCGACCCCGGCACACATCCCCCGTTGTGCTGGGGTCGCACCTTGCCCCGGCGCGCAG
>JANMMN010000040.1:0-3717 GCA_031373405.1 Actinomycetes bacterium | reverse complement strand
CGGCCAGCACCGCCATCCACATCGACGAGGGGGCGTTGCCACCCGCGGGGTCGAGCTGCAGAGATGCCGCCGCGTCGGCTGACGCGCCGGCGGCATCGCCACCCAGCCAACGGCACAACGAACGCACGCGCAGCAGCCACGTGTGCATCATCGGTATCGCCCACGCGTTGCCTGTGCCCTCGTCGAAGTGCGAGAGGGCCAGCAAAGCGGCGGCGGGGTCCTCCCGGTGGGCCAGCAGCATGGCGTGCGTCATGGCCGCCCCGTCCTCTTCTTCGCGGCCGTCAGTCGCGAGCAGGGCCGACTCGCCCAGGGCCCGGTCGGCAGTCGCCCACTCACCCAGATCCACCGAGGCCTCGGACGCGTTGGCAAGTGCGAGGGACTGAGTGCCGCGCATGCCGGCGACGCCAGCAAGGGTGGCACTCTCCAACATCGCCGCCAGTGACGCGCGCGGGTCGTCCTCCCACAAGTTGACGCCAAGAAACATGAGCGCACGGGACTGCACGCTCGCACTGCCCGTCTTGCGGGCCAAGGCGACGGCCGCGTCGTAGAGCAGGCTGGCCTCCACGTGACGCCCGGCCATCTGGGTGGCGAAGGCTCGGGCACCGATCGCATGGCGCAGCGCGGCCTCGTCCACGTCGTCGTCGAGCGTCTGCGCGAGGGTGAGGGCACGCTCGGAGCACTCGAGGGCGGCCGGAATGTCGGTGGCGTGACCGTAGACGTCGGCTAGGGCGGTGAGCACCAGCACTCGTTCCGCCACGCACGACTCGGGAAGCCGCCGCTCGACATCCGACTGCCGTGCGGTCAGCTCGTCGATGTGGTCCTTGCTCACGCCGAACTGGCCCACCCCCTGGAGCAGCATCGCCTCGCCGGCGACGTCACCCAGCGCCTGGTAGTCGGCGCAGCCGGCGAGGACGTGCGCCCAGGTCGAGTCGAAGTTCTGCATCCGAAACGCGCTGCGTGTCGCGAGCGCGTGCAGCGGTGCACGCTCCCTGGGAGAGGACGCCAGCGTGAGACCGAGGGACGCATAGGTCAGGGCCTGCTCCGGCGACCCGAGCGCCCACGCCCGTTCCCCGGCACGCGCCAGCCAGTCTCGCGCGTGCGCCGCGAGGACCTCGGCGTCCACCGCTCCCGGCTCGGCTCGATAGGCGTCGAGGTAGTGACTGGCGACGACTCCCGCGAGCTCGTCCTCGTCGAGGCTCTCGAGCCAGTGCGCGCACGCGAGGTGCTTGGTACGCCGTACCGCCTTGGAGAGGGTGGAGTAGGCGACCTCTTGGATCACCGATTGGACGAAGCGGTACTGCCCGCGCTCGGCGGAGCGCGGGTCGACGTCCTGGTCGAGGACCTCCTTGCGCACGAGCAATCGCAACAACGGCTCGACGGCCGCAGCGTCGCTGTCGGACACCGCGCAGACCGCATCGAGGGTGAAGCTGTGGCCGGCGACCGATGCGTCCTGCACGAGGAGCCGCTCAGGCTCTGGCAGGTTGTCGAGCCGGGCGGCGACGAGGGCGTGCAGGGTCTCAGGGATGTCGAGCTCGCCACCGAGCTCGCCGACGACGACGTACGACGCTCCGGTCTGCTCGAGAACTCCGCGGCTCGCGAGCATGCGCACAGTCTCGACGGCGTACATCGGCACACCCTCGGCCCGGGTGACGAGACGGGCGAGCCCGTCGGCAGGCAGCCCCTCGACGTAGCCGGTGACCATCGTCTCGATCTCGCCGTCGACGAGACGGTCGAGGTGCAGAGTCGTCGCGCTACGCAGGCCCGATCCCCAGGTGGGGCGCCGATCGCTGAGCTCGGGACGCCCGAGCGTGATGACGATGACGGCGGAGCGGCGGCTCCACTCCAGAAGCGACTCGACGAAGTCCATGAGCCCGGCATCGGCCCAGTGCAGGTCCTCGAACACCAGCACGGTGGTGCCGCGGTCAGCGACGCGCTCGAAGAAGGTCCGCCACGCGCCGAACATCTCGTCGCGGTCCCCGGGCGTGCCCTCGAGCCCGATCAGGCTCGCGAGTCGCGGTTCGATCCAGCGCCGCTCCTCGGGGTCGGGCACGTAGTCGGCGAGACATGCACCCAGGGCGTCGCGCGCGACGGCGTCGTCGTCGGTGTCGGCGATCCGCGCTCGTCCGCGCACCATCTCCGCGAGAGCCCAGAACGAGACGCCATCGCCGTACGACGGGCAGCGACCCTGGTGCCACAGGAAGGACTCGGTGAGGCCGTCGACGTACTTCTGCAGCTCCCACACCAGCCGGGACTTGCCGATGCCTGCGACACCACTGATGTGCAGGAGGCGTGGCCGCCCCTCGCGGCCAGTGGCGTGCAACAGCTCCTTGGCGAGCCGCAGCTCTTCGTCTCGCCCGCCGAAGGGCGGCTCGGGCGCCGTGCCCCGGTTGGCACCGCCCATCTCGCTGATGACGCGCAGCGCCTGCCAGGCGGGGAGCTGCCCGGCCTTGCCCTTCAGCGTCAGCGGATCGACGGGCACGCAGGCAATCGACGCCGACACCGAGCGGAACGTCCTCTCCCCCACCAGCACCGTGCCGGGCTCGGCCGCCGACTGCAGCCGGGATGCGGTGTTGACAAGGTCGCCCGTGACGAAGCCCTGGTCGACAGCATCGCGCACCGCGACGGCCTCGCCGGTGAGGACGCCGGCACGCGCGCTGAGGTCGAGCGAGAGGCTCGCCCCGATCGCCTGGACCCGATCGACGATCTCGAGTGCCGACCTCACGGCGCGCTCCGCGTCGTCCTCGTGCGCGACCGGCGTACCCCACACGGCCATGACGGCGTCTCCGATGAACTTCTCGACCCTGCCACCGTGACGGGCCACGGCGTCGGACGCCGCGTCGAAGTAGTGGGTGAGCATCGCGCGCACGTCCTCCGCGTCGCGGCCTTCGGAGAACGTCGTGAAGCCGACGAGATCGACGAAGAGCACGCTGACGAGGCGACGTTCGGTCTCGCCTTCACGCGACGTGGCGGGGATCGGCGCCGGACCAGCCGAGGCCACGAGCGGGCTGCCACACTCGCCGCAGAACCTGTCGTCCGTGGAGTTGGCCGCGCCGCAGGCGGCGCAGGCGAGGGAGAGCCGCTCACCACACTCCCGACAGAACTTCCGACCGGCCTCGTTGTCCGAGGCGCACCGAGAGCAGGCTGCCACTGCCCCTCCCTCTCTCGCGGCGCACCAATCCAATGGTCCGACGTCCCATGATCATGCCGCCTCTGCTGGCGCACCGGAGCCAGAAGTCGGACGCCACTGCGGGCGATCCCTGCCCGGCAGGAGTCCCGGCGTACTCGGTGGCAGGGTGGAGACAGACCATCGAGGTCGGGAGGAAAGCCATGGACGCCGAGTCCTCCATCCCCACCGTCACGGTGGAGCAGGCGCGCGCGCTCGTCACCGAGGATGCCGTCTTCATGGATGTGCGCGAGGAGAAGGAGTGGGACGCGGGTCACGCGATGCACTCGGTGCACGCCTCGTTCCACGAGCTCGCCGACACCGTCGGCCACACCACGCGCACTCGCCGCGTCGTCGTCGTGAGCCGATCCGGCGTCCGGGCCGAGGAGGCCGTGCGACACCTGCGCACCGCGGGGATCGACGCCGTGCTCCTCGATGGTGGCCTCATCGCCTGGCAGGCCGCCGGTGGCGAGCTGGTCGCCACCGGCGGTGGCCCCGCCTGCCTGCTCTGACTGCCGGTGCCGCTACGGGATCCGGGTGATGCGGTTCTGCGG
>JANMMN010000389.1:0-17112 GCA_031373405.1 Actinomycetes bacterium | reverse complement strand
GCACCGAGCACATCCTGCTCGGCCTGATCCGCGAGGGCGAGGGCGTCGCCGCCCAGGTGCTCGTCAAGCTCGGCGCCGACCTCAACCGCGTCCGCCAGCAGGTCATCCAGCTCCTCTCCGGCTACCAGGGCAAGGAGCCGGCGGCAGCGGGCGGCCCGGCCGAGGGCACTCCCTCGACCTCGCTCGTCCTCGACCAGTTCGGCCGCAACTTCACCCAGGCGGCACGCGAGGGCAAGCTCGACCCGGTCATCGGGCGCGAGAAGGAGATCGAGCGGATCATGCAGATCCTCTCGCGACGCACCAAGAACAACCCGGTGCTCATCGGTGAGCCCGGTGTCGGCAAGACCGCGGTCGTCGAGGGCCTCTCCCAGATGATCGTCAAGGGCGACGTGCCGGAGACGCTCAAGGACAAGCAGATCTACTCCCTCGACCTCGGCGCGCTCGTCGCCGGCAGCCGCTACCGCGGTGACTTCGAGGAGCGCCTGAAGAAGGTGCTCAAGGAGATCAAGACCCGCGGCGACATCATCTTGTTCATCGACGAGATGCACACCCTCGTCGGCGCCGGTGCGGCCGAGGGCGCGATCGACGCGGCCTCGATCCTCAAGCCGATGCTGGCGCGCGGCGAGCTGCAGACGATCGGCGCGACCACCCTCGACGAGTACCGCAAGTACGTCGAGAAGGACGCCGCGCTCGAGCGCCGCTTCCAGCCGATCCAGGTAGCGGAGCCGACGCTCGCGCACACCATCGAGATCCTCAAGGGCCTGCGCGACCGCTACGAGTCCCACCACCGCGTCTCGATCACCGACGCGGCGCTGGTGGCCGCGGCGACCCTCGCTGACCGCTACGTCTCCGACCGGTTCCTCCCCGACAAGGCGATCGACCTCATCGACGAGGCCGGTGCGCGGCTGCGCATCCGCCGGATGACCGCACCGCCGGACCTCCGCGAGTTCGACGCGCGGATCGCCGACGTACGACGCGAGAAGGAGTCCGCGATCGACTCGCAGGACTTCGAGAAGGCCGCGTCGCTGCGCGACAAGGAGAAGACGCTGCTCGGCGAGAAGGCCACCCGCGAGCGCGAGTGGAAGGCCGGCGACATGGACGTCGTGGCGGAGGTCGACGAGGACCTCGTCGCCGAGGTCCTGGCAACGGCCACCGGCATCCCGGTCTTCAAGCTGACCGAGGAGGAGAGCCAGCGCCTCATCCGGATGGAGGACGAGCTGCACAAGCGCGTCATCGGCCAGGAGCAGGCGATCAAGGCGCTGTCCCAGGCGATCCGGCGCACCCGCGCGGGCCTCAAGGACCCCAAGCGTCCTGGCGGCTCGTTCATCTTCGCCGGCCCGTCCGGTGTCGGTAAGACCGAGCTGTCGAAGACCCTCGCGGAGTTCCTCTTCGGCGACGAGAACTCGCTGATCTCCCTCGACATGAGCGAGTACTCCGAGAAGCACACCGTCTCGCGGCTCTTCGGCTCGCCGCCCGGCTACGTCGGCTACGAGGAGGGCGGTCAGCTCACCGAGAAGGTTCGGCGCAAGCCGTTCTCGGTTGTCCTCTTCGACGAGATCGAGAAGGCCCACCCGGACATCTTCAACTCGCTGCTCCAGATCCTGGAGGACGGTCGCCTCACCGATGCCCAGGGCCGGGTCGTCGACTTCAAGAACACCGTCATCATCATGACGACCAACCTCGGCACGCGCGACATCGCCAAGGGCATCAACCTCGGCTTCTCCAACTCCGAGGACGTGAAGTCGACCTACGAGCGGATGAAGACGAAGGTCAACGACGAGCTCAAGCAGCACTTCCGCCCGGAGTTCCTCAACCGCATCGACGACATCGTCGTGTTCCACCAGCTCACCCAGGACGAGATCGTCACGATCGTCGACCTGATGCTGGCCAAGCTCGACCAGCGCCTGCGCGACAAGGACATGGGCATCGAGCTGACCCGGGCCGCGAAGGACCTGCTCGCCGAGCGGGGCTACGACCCGGTGCTCGGTGCGCGGCCGTTGCGCCGCACGATCCAGCGCGAGATCGAGGACGCGCTCTCCGAGCGGATCCTCTTCGGCGAGCTCAAGCCCGGCACGATCGTCGTGGTCGACATCGAGGGCGAGGGCGCCGAGCGCGCGTTCACCTTCCGCGGCGAGACCAAGAGCGAGGTCCCGGCGATCGACGAGATCGTCGAAGCGGTCGGAGCAGCCGGCGGTCCCGCCGCCGAGCAGGTCGATCCCACGGACGCCGGCGACACAGCAACAGCCTGACCCAGCACGACCACGAGGCGGCCCCCCACAACCGGGGAGCCGCCTCACGTGCACTGAAGGGTCCATAAGTTTCATAGGACCGAACCAACTCCACCTTCATCCTGACCCCGACTGGCGTCGGCCGACCCCTGGTCAGGGCAGCGGTGCGGGTGTCGCCCGGCTGACCAGGGCTTCGGGCACGTCGTCGACCAGCGTCCGGGTGACCACGATCTCCGCCACCACCGTCCCGCTCGGTACGCCGAAGCCGGTGTCACCCACGGTGATCGTGCGATAGCCGAGCAAGTCACCTCTCGTCGGGTCGACGACGAGCTGCTGAACCAGGCCGATCTCGGGCGTGACGGCGCGTGACGTCGGATCCCTCGGCTCGGTGTCGGTATCGCTCACAGCGACGCCGGTCCGGCCGCCGATCGTGACGCCGGGTACGACAGCAAGCTCGCCGCCGTACCCGCCCAGCGCCCGAAGGATCGCAGCGCGCAGGTCCGCGGGTGCCAGCCCTGACTGGAGGAGGCTCACCGTGTGGGTGAATGCGGTGCGCGCATCACCTCCCGGCCGATCGTCTGAGTAGCGACTCAACGCCTCCCGAAGGGCGGACGCGTCGCGGGGCAGACCGGCCAGCCAGGCAGCGGTGGGCGAGGCCCACGGGTTCTCGGCCGAGTCCGTCGGCATGCCGACGAGTGCCGAGCCCGGCAGGGCCGCGGGCAGCGGACCCGTCGGGCCGGACAGCTGGGACAGGAAGACCCGCGGGCTGCTGAGCTGGTACAACGGGCTCCGCCCATCCGCCGACCGGTAACGCGTGACCGTCTCGGCGATGCGGAAGATCCGCTGTGGTGACGTCTGCTCACCGTTCGCGATGCCGACCCCGTTCATGCTCGAGACCACGCGCCACCACTGGTTATCGCGCGCTGGCGGGTCGGGCGTCACGGCGGCGGCGGCCAGGTCCAGGAGAACGGCGGCCTCGGCCCGTTGCGGCGGCGCATCCCCGAGGGTCGGCAGGACGACGACGGCGGCGGTGACCGCGGCGACCAGCCCTGCCGTCACGGCACCGATCGCCCAGCGCCGGCGACGGCGACGGCGGTGCACCGCCTCGCGGGTCGATCGCAGGACAGACGGGGCCGGCGACCATGGCACCGATGCGGCGAGCCGCTCCACGAAGGCGCCGTCGACTCGGTCGACCTGGCCGGCGGACGCGACCTCGCGCCAGCCTTCGAGGCTCGTGAATGCCCCGAGCACCTCGGCATCGGTGAGCGTGCCTTCGGGTTCGTACGTCGGGGTCGTCATGACGCCACCTCCGGGACCGGGTCGCCGGGTGCCCGTGACCCGATCGGATCGAGGGACTCGCGCAACCGCGCACGTGCGCGGAAGAGCCGGGTGCGAGCGGTCGCGGCCGGTACGCCGACAACCTCCGACGCCTCGGTTGGGGAGAGGCCCTCCCAGGCGACGAGGAGCACGAGCTCGCGCTCGACCGCGGGGAGCGCTGCGAGGGCGACCCGAAGCGCGGGGGCGACAGCCGCAGCGGCCAGGCGGTCGTCGACCTCGGGCCAGGGATCGCTCGACTGCTCGGGGATCGCATCCCCGGTGCCGTGGGCGTCCCTGGCGCGCCAGTGGGCGAGCAGGACGTGGCGCGCGACCCCGAACGACCACGTGCGGGGTGTGCCACGCGAGGGGTCGAAGCTTGCCCGTGCTCCGAAGGCGCGCACCCAGACCTCGCCGAGCAGGTCGTCGGCATCCGACGGGGCGCGCCGGACGAGGTAGGCGTGCAGTGGTGAGCTGAGGGCGCGTACGACCTCCGCGAACGCCTCCGGGTCGCGACGGGACCGCAGCATCGCCGTCACCAGCGCGTCGCCGCCGTCCATCGCGTCCCCCATACCCAGCACTTGTCGTGCCGGACCTGCTGCGTTCGCGCCGAACCTAGCGGCCTGCGTCATCCCGAGCCGGGCAGGGCGTAGCGGCCGCCGGCGAGCGGGTCGACGAGGCCATCCGCCACCAGCGAGTCGAGCGCCCGTTCGCGCTGCACCCGCTCGGACCACACCGCGTCGAGAGCTGCCCGCGACACCGGGCCGGGCGCCTCGCGCAGCACGGCCATGAGCAGCCCGCGCACCTGGCGGTCCGTGCCGGCGAAGCGCTGCACCGACCGGGCGGGACCGTCGTACGCCGGCCGTCCCGCAGCGATCCACGCGCACGACCCCATCACTGGGCACACGCCGCACCGGGGCGAGGCCGCCGTGCACACCAGCGCCCCGAGCTCCATCACGGCGACGGACCACGTCGCCGCGACCGACTCCTCGTCCGGCAGCACGGACTCGGCCAGAACCCGTTCCGCGATGCTCACCGACGGCCGCGGCAGGGCGGACCCCTCGACCAGCCGCGCCAGCACCCGGCGCACGTTCGTGTCGAGCACGACGGCACGGCGCCCGTAGGCGAACGACAGCACCGCCGCGGCCGTGTAGTCGCCGACACCCGGCAACGACCGGAGATCGGCGTACGACGACGGCACCCGCCCCTCGAAGCGACCCACGCACTCGACCGCCGCCGCATGCAGCCGTAGGGCGCGGCGCGGGTAGCCGAGGCGCCCCCACATCCGCACGGCTTCTCCCGGCGAGGACTCCGCCAGCGAGGCGGGATCCGGCCAGCGCGAGAGCCACGCCTCCCACGCCGGGACGACGCGGTCGACCGGGGTCTGCTGCAGCATCACCTCGCTCACCAGAACGCCCCACGCGTCCCGGCCCGGGCGACGCCACGGCAGGTCGCGGGCGCTCGCGGCATACCAGGCGAGCAGCGTCCCGTGCAGCGGAGAGGCGGCCATGACCGGCGCATCCTCGCACCACGCGGCGGCGGGCGCCGCCCGCCCGGTAACGTCGGCCCCGTGAGCGGTGTGCTGCATCCCGTCGGTCCGCAGGACCAGGGCGTCTACTGGGTCCGTCGCGCCCTCGTGCTGGTCGTCGTGCTGACGCTGCTGCTCGGTGTGCGCTGGCTGCTCACGGGGCGTGGCAGCTCTCCCGACCCCGGAGCGGCCGGGCCCACCAGCTCTCCCACCGCGCAGTCCTCGCCGCCGGCTGCCAGCCCGACCACGTCCGCCTCGACGAAGCCGACCGCCTCCTCCTCGGCGAAGCCGTCGGCGTCCGCGAGCGGCGGAGTGCCGCTGTGCGCCGACTCCGACATCGCGGTGACGGCCTCGACCGACGCCGCGAGCTACCCCGTCGGCGCGACGCCGCGCTTGCGCATGCGGATCGCGAACTCCTCGACGGTCGCGTGCCGCCGCAACATCGGCGCCGACGTCAACGAGCTCGTCATCACCTCGGGAGCCACCGCGGTCTGGTCCTCCGACGACTGCAATCCCGACGGCAACGCGCAGCTCGCCACCCTGGCGCCGGGCCAGTCCTACTCCGTCTCGGTCACCTGGCTCGGCCGGCTCTCGGCCAAGGGCTGCCCCGCGAGCCAGCCGCTGGCGCAGAAGGGCACCTACAAGCTCGTCGGCCGCAACGGCGACGTCGCGTCGCCGGGTGCCGTGTTCGTCCTCACCTGAGGTGACGCCGACGAGCCCACCGGCGTACGCCGTCCCACGGCCGGATCGGTCCTCGACCCGACCTCAAGTGTCCGGCGGATCGTGACGAAGCGAACCCACGAGCAGAGTGCGACCTCGCACGCAGCTGCCGCAGGGGGTTTCGGTCCTGGGGAGGACGAGCGTGACGTCGTCGCTGCACGGAGGGGGCCGCCCGGTGCCGCCGGTGCGACCCGTCTCGGCGGTGGTCGTCGCCGGCACGCACGTCCGCCTCGACCGGCTGACGCAGCTGCTCGAGGCCACGGGCATCGACGTGCGTGGCGCGGCGAAGGGCGTCGACGAGGCCGTCGATCTCGTGATGCTCCATGACCCCGACACGGTCCTGCTCGATCTCGCGCTCGCGGGCGGTGGGCTCGACGTGGTCGAGCGCGTCATGGCCCGCTGTGCCACCCCCATCGTGCTCACTGGCGCCGCCGCGGAGAGCAGCGACGAGGCGCTCGCCGCCGGTGCGGTCGACGTGGTGTCGCCGAGCACGGAGAGCCTCGGCCCCTCGGTCTACGGCAGCGCGCTCGCCCGTCACCTCACCGTGGCGAGCCGGGTCCGGGTCATCACCCACCCGCGCGGACGATTGCGCGAGCGCGGCCTCGCCGCCGGAGGAGACGTCCCGCGGCTCGCCCCGGAGATCGGCTCGCCGCGGACGCCCGGGAACGCACAGCTGGCCCATGCTGCGCGCCGTCCCCCCGTCGTCGCCATCGGTGCGTCCACCGGCGGCCCGCCCGCGCTCGCCGCGATCCTGGGCGCCCTCCCGCTCGACCTCCCCGCACCCGTCGTGGTCGTCCAGCACATGGCGGAGGGGTTCGTCGAGGGTCTCGCCCGATGGCTCGACGGTGTCGTCGGTCTCCCCGTGTCCGTCGCGCGCGACGGCGACCGGCTGCTTCCCGGCCACGTGGTGCTCGCCCCGAGCAACGGCAACCTCGTGATCGAGTCGGGGCTGCGTCTGCGCGTCGAGGCACCTCGGGTGGGCCAGTTCCACATCCCTGAGATCGACCGCGCGTTCCGGTCGATCTCCTCGGTGTGCCGCGATCGAGCGGTGGGTGTCCTGCTCACCGGGATGGGCCGCGACGGCGCCGCCGGCCTGCTCTCGCTGCGTCAGCTGGGTGCGTTCACGATCGGGCAGGACGAGGGCACCAGCGCGGTGTGGGGGATGCCCGCGGCCGCTGCCGCCCTCGACGCGGTGTCGGTCGAGCTCCCCCTCCAGGAGATCGCTGCGGGCATCGTCGACGCGGTCGCCCGACTGCTCGTGGCCGAGGCGGTCTGAGATGACGCTCACCGTCCTTCGCCACCGCGAGCTGACCGACTCCGAGTACGCCGCCCTCGCCGGGTTTCTCGCGCACGAGGCCGGACTCGTCTTCGACCAGAGCCGCCGTCCGACCCTCGCGGGGATCGTGGCCGACCGCATCGCGGCCACCGGCGCGGCCGACCTCGGCGCCTACCTCGCCCGGATCAGTGCGCCCGCGGGCGCCGACGAGCGCCAGCGACTGCTCGACGACGTCACGATCCCCGAGACCCACTTCTTCCGTAACCCGCCGCAGATGGAGGCGCTGCGCACGCGACTGCTGCCCGAGCTCATGCGTCGCGCCGTCGCACGAGGGCGTGCGCTCACCGTGTGGAGCGCCGGCTGCTCCACGGGCGAGGAGCCGTACTCCCTCGCGATGCTCGCGACCGAGGTCGCTGCCACGCTCCCGGTGGCGCCGAAGGTGCGCATCGTCGCGACAGACCTGTCGTCCCAGGCGGTCGCCGCGACGCGGCGGGCGCGCTACCAGGGACGATCGTTGGCCCTGACCGAGCCCGACTCGCTCGCGGCGTGGTTCCGGCCGCTGGCCGACGGGTCGCACGAGGTGAGCGAGGTGATCCGGGATCAGGTGGAGGTGCGCCTGCACAACCTCGTCACCGATGCCCCGCCGTTCGATCCGGGCGACGTCGACCTCGTCGTGTGCCGCAACGTCACCATCTACTTCTCCCGCGACACGATGCGCGAGCTCGTCGGACGCTTCCACTCCGTGCTCGGTGCCGGCGGCTACCTCGTCGTGGGTCATGCCGAGACGTTGTGGCAGGTCACCGACGCCTTCACCCTGGTGACTCTCGGCGACGCCTTCGCCTATCGCAAGGACGCACCCGTCGTTGTCGCTCCGGAGCCCCCCGCGCCCGCTCCGCCGCCGCCCGCACCGCGACGCACGGTGCGTCGCCAGCTCGATGGCGCGGGCGAGCGGCGTCCGACCCCACCGGCTCGGGCGGCCCGTCCGGTGCACGACTCCGTGCCCGACGTCGACCATGCCACCGACCTGCTCCGGCTCGCCCGGGAGGCCCTCGAGCAGGCCAGGTACGCCGAGGCCGCAAGGCTCGCCGCGGCCGCCGCCGCCGCGAGCCCGTTCGAGGTCGAGGCGTACGTCGTGGAAGGTCGGGCCCGCGCCACGGTCGGCGACGACGCGGGAGCGCTCGTGGCCCTGCGCAAGGCCGTCTACCTCGCGCCGAAGGCGGGGCACGCGCGGTTCCAGCTCGCCGGCGCGCTCGCCCGCTGCGGCGAGCACGCGATCGCCGCGCGCGAGTACCGCTCGGCGGCGGCGACTTTGCCCCACACCCCCGAGGCGGATCTGTTCGACCTGCTCGACGGCTGCGACGTCGGACAGCTCGTGACCCTGTGCCGCCGGCTCGCCGACGAGTGCGACCGCCGGGCCGAGCAGGAGCCCTCATGACGCTGTTCAGCCCCCGTCTCGCGGACGGGCGCGCCCTGAACCCCACGACCGCGCGACCAGACCCGATGCCGGTCGACGCCGCCGGCTCGCAGGTCACCTCGTCCGCGTCGTCCGAGCCGATGTCGTCCGCGCCCGGGTCGGACGTGCCGCGTGCCGGGGTCGCCGCGGAGGCCGCCCCGTCGGGGGGCTCGCCGGCTCCGATCGCCGCACCCACGGGCCTCGACGGCTACGTCGTCTTCCGGGTCGGCCGGACCTCGTTCGCCGTGCCGGTGAGCGAGGTGCGCGAGGTGATCCGGGCCGAGCGCATCGAGCTGCTGCCCGACAGCGGTCGCGAGGTCAACGGTCGAGCGCTCGCGCTCGTCGACGCGCGCGGTCGCTCGATCCCGGTGCTCGACCTGCGCGGGCTGCGGACGACCCCCGGCGACGTGCTCATCCCGATGTGGCGCCATCACGTGGGCGTCGTGGTCGACCGCGTGCTCGCGGTGCGGTCCCCGGCCGAGCTGGTGCTCGAGACGGAGGACGTGCCCGAGGCCCTGCCGTCCTACTCCCGCGGCGTGCTGCGTCCCGCCACCGGTGGGGCTCCGGTGCTTCTCATCTCGATGCCCGACGTGCCCGAGCTCGTGGCCGATGCGGCCCGGGTCGAGGAGCCGAGGCTGGGTGAGGACGTGCTCGGCGTCGTCGCGGACGAGGACCTCGTCTCCGCGTCGTGACGCCTCAGCGGGCGAGCACCGCTGCCGAGTCCGCGTACGCCGTGGGGTTGGTCCCGCGGTCCTGATCGGTCGAGACGAAGGTCCAGCGCGCACCCCCAGGGGAGCCGTCGAGCGAGGGCAGCATGGCCGCGAGGGCGACCTCAGGAGCGAAGCCGTCGATGGCGCGCAGTGTGGTCGACGTGTCCTGGAAGGCGATGCCTGCGGCGACCTGGTCGCCCAGCGCGGAGTCGGCGACGCGACCGCTCGACGCCCAGTACCACCGGCTGTCGTAGGTCAGGCCCGTGCCGTTGGCAGAGGAAGCGGACTCGTTGCGGGCGCGAAGTCCGGCGTACGCCGCGAGGGCGATGATCGCCACCACCGCGACGATCACGACGACGGACCCGATCCGCACCGGCGATCTCGACATCGAACCTCCCGAGCCGTGCACCACCCTGGGACCGGACTCGGCTGTGACGTCAACGACCCGTCCCCAGTTCCCAGCAACCAACCCGGCACGTCACCAGTGCCGCGCGGGTCAGACGTAACGCTCGAGGATGCTCGACTCGGCGAGGCGGGAGAGCCCCTCGCGGATCGAGCGGGCGCGGGCCTCGCCGACGCCCTCGACGGCCTGGAGGTCGTCGATGCTCGCGGCGAGCAGCTTCTGCAGGCCGCCGAAGTGACCGACGAGGCGGTCCATGACGATCTCGGGCAGGCGCGGCACCCGGGCGAGCAGCCGGAAGCCGCGCGGGCTGACCGCCTGGTCGAGCAGGTCGGGCGTCGTCACGAAACCGATGGCCCGGGCGACCGAGGTCAGGTCGAGCAGGTCGGTGGCCGAGAGCGCGTCGAGGTCGGTGAGGGCCGCCTCGAGTGGGCGCTGCTTGCGGCCGCCGCCGGGAAGGTAGTCGCGGACGACGAGCTGGCGGTCGACCTCGACACCGGCGATGAGCTCGTCGAGCTGCAGCGACATGAGGCGGCCGTCGGTGCCGAGCTCGATGAGGTAGTCGGCGATCTCCGAGGAGATCCGGCGGACCATCTCGAGCCGCTGGGCGACCGAGCTGACGTCGCGCACGGTGACGAGATCCTCGATCTCGAGCGCCGAGAGGGTGCCGCTCACCTCGTCGAGGCGCATCTTGTAGCGCTCCAGCGTGGCGAGCGCCTGGTTGGCCCGCGACAGGATCTGGCCGGAGTCCTCGAGCACATAGCGACGACCGGCGACGTAGAGCGCGATCGTGTTCATCGATTTGCTGACGCTGACGACGGGGAAGCCGGCCTGCTTGGAGACGCGGTCTGCGGTGCGGTGCCGGGTGCCCTGCTCGTCGGTGGGGATGCTCGGGTCGGGCAGCAGCTGGACCGCCGCCATGATCAGCTTGGTCGCGTCGCGGTCGCAGATGACCGCGCCGTCCATCTTGGCCAGCTCGCGCAGGCGCTGGGCCGAGAAGTCGATGTCGATCGCGAACCCGCCGGAGGCCATCGCCTCGACCGTGCGGTCGTGACCCAGCACGAGAAGCCCGCCGGTGCGGCCGCGCAGGATGCGCTCGAGGCCGTCCCGCAGCACGGTGCCCGGTGCGACCTGGGCGATCGCCGCGCGCAGTGCCGCGTCGACGTCGGAGGTCTTCTCGCCCGCCACTGGTCCCCCTCGGTCGTCGTGAACGCCCGCTCGACCGCGTCGTGCGGCCACTGGGCATGATCACTCTACTGACGCTGGCGGGGTCACTGTCGTTCCGAAGATCGCGGTACGACGACAGTTCACCCGCCCGTCACCCGCCGTCGCCGAGGGGTCGTGTGCCGGCGCGGGGTGGGATCGGGGTCACGAGGCGACCGTGAGCAGCCGCAGCATGGCGAGGGCGTCGTCGAGATGGCCGACCTCGGTGTAGGAGGTGCCCTCGGGCGGCGTGGGCAGCGCAGCCTTCGTGCCGCGCGGCACGAGGATGCGCCGGTAGCCGAGGCGACCGGCCTCGGCGACCCGCTGGGTCAGGAACGGCACCTTGCGGATGTCACCGGAGAGCGCCACCTCTCCGATGGCGATGACGTCACCGGCCATCGGCTGGGCGGACGCCGCTGAGGCCAAGGCGATGCAGACCGCGAGGTCGCAGGCGGGGTCGGAGAGCTTCGCCCCGCCGACGGTGGCGACGAAGATGTCGCGGTCGCTGAACCGGCGTCGGGCGCTGCGCTCGGTGACGGCGACGAGCATCGCGACGCGGGCGGAGTCGAGGCCGCTGACCCCCCGCCGCGGGTTGGGGGTCGCGGCGTCCGTGACGAGCGACTGCACCTCGGCGAGCAGGGGGCGGCGTCCCTCCATCGTCACCGTGACGCAGGTGCCCGGCACCGGCGTGTCACGGTGCTCGCGGAAGAGGTCGGACGGGTCGAGCACCTCCCGCAGCCCGTCGTCGGCCTGCTCGAAGCAGACGATCTCGTCGGCGGGGCCGTAGCGGTTCTTCACCGCGCGGAGCAGGCGCAGCGCGGTGTGCCGGTCGCCCTCGAAGGTGAGCACGGTGTCGACGAGATGCTCGAGCGCGCGCGGCCCGGCGATGCTGCTCTCCTTGGTCGACTGCCCGACGATGAGCAGCGGCATGCGTCGTGACTTCGCCACCCGGCTCAGCACCTGGGTGACCTCGATGACCTGGGCCATGCCGCCCGCGCGACCCTCGACGTCGGCCGAGGCGATGGTCTGCACGGAGTCGACCACGACGAGGGCCGGGTCGTGCTCCTCGATGTGGCCGAGCAGGGTCGCGAGGTCGTTCTCGTCGGCGAGCAGCAGCCGCTCGGAGTTGGCGCCGATGCGGCGGGCGCGCACACCGATCTGCTCGACCGACTCCTCACCGGAGACGTAGAGGACCGCGCCCGTCTCGGTCGACTCGGCGAAGCGGTGGCCGACGTCGAGCAGGAGCGTGGACTTGCCGACCCCCGGCTCACCGGCGAGGAGCACCACCTGGCCGGGGACGAGGCCGCCGCCGACGACCCGGTCGAACTCGCCGAGCCCGGTGCTGACCCGGGTGACCTGCTCCTCGGCGATCTCGGAGACGGGGCGTGCGCGTCGGGTCGGGGCGACCCCGGACGTGCGGCTCTTCAGGCCGGTGGAGGTCGCGGTCGTGGAGGCCTGGGCGACCGTTCCCCAGGCCTGGCACTCCCCGCAGCGCCCCACCCACTTGGGCGAGGTCCACCCGCACTCCGTGCACCGGTGGGAGGGCATCCGAGCCTTGGCCATGCTGCGCACCCTACGGACCCCGACCGACAACGCCGAGCAGGCCGCAGGGGCCGACCCGCCTCAGACCGGGTCGGCGGGGTGCGGGGCGAAGGCAGCGAGCTGGGCGTCGCGCGCCGCGGGCGTGCGTGCCTTGGCGGCCACGCTGCGCGCCGCGGTGAGTGCGGCCACCCGCGCCTCGCAGTGCGTCGCCAGCACGTCGTACGCCGGGAGCCCCATGAGCGCGATCAGGGTGCCGCGCTCGGTGATGAAGACCGGGTCGGCCGCGACGTGCGCGTCGGTCGAGCCGGTGCAGTACCAGTCGAGGTCGTGCCCGCCGGCGCCCCAGCCACGCCGGTCGTACTCGCCGATCGAGATGACGAGCTCCTGGTGGCCGTCGGTGTGCTCGCGGTGCTCGAAGGACCGGCGTACGGGGAGCTGCCAGCAGACGTCGGGCTTGACCTCGAGGGGGGCCTTGTCGAGGCGTTGCGCGAGCTGGTGCAGGGCGCAGCCCTGCCCGCCCTCGAAGCCCTTGCGGTTGAGGAAGATGCAGGCGCCGTCGACGACGCGGGTCTTGCGCTGACCCTCCTCGTCCTTCTCGACGACCCCCTTCTTGCGCCCGGTCGTCGCGTACTGCCAGGTCTCCTCGGTGAGCTGCTCGGCGTACGCCTTGGTCTTGCGCTCGTCGTCCTTGTCGGAGAAGTGGGCGCCGAGCACGCAGCAGCCGTCGTCGGGCTTGGTGCGGTCGATGCCGTGGCAGCCCGAGCCGTAGACGCAGGTCCATCTGCTGGTCAGCCAGGTGAGGTCGCAGCGGAAGCGCTGCTCAGCATCCGCGGGGTCCGGGAACTCGATCCACGCGCGGGGGAAGTCCAGGGGCACCTCGTCGCGTCGCACGAACGCGATGTCGACGGCGGCCTTCCTCGTCCTCTTCGCTGCAGCCACCACGCCACCCTAGGGGCAAGGCGACGGGCGGGCGCGGGTGCGGCACCCGACCGCCTAGCATCGACCCGTGCGCCTCGGAGTCCTCGACGTCGGTTCCAACACCTTGCATCTGCTGGTGGTGGACGCGCACAACGGTGCCGCGCCGCTCGCGGCGCGCTCGCACAAGATCGAGCTCCGCCTCGCCGAGCACATCGTCGACGGTGAGCGGATCAGCGAGCCCGGCGTCGACGCGCTCTGCTCCTTCATCGCCTCCGCACAGCAGGTGGCCGAGGACCTCGGCGTCACCGAGACCGTCGCGTTCGCGACCTCCGCGATCCGCGAGGCCAGCAACGGCGACGAGGTCCTCGCGCAGGTGCGCGAGCGCACCGGCATCGAGCTCACTGTCCTCTCCGGTGACGACGAGGCGCGGCTCACGTTCCTCGCCGTACGTCGGTGGTACGGCTGGTCGTCGGGTCGCCTCCTCGTCCTCGACATCGGGGGTGGGTCGCTCGAGATCGCCGTGGGCAGCGACGAGGTGCCCGACGTCGCCGTCTCGGTGCCGCTGGGAGCCGGTCGCCTCACCCGCAGCCATCTCCCGACCGACCCGGCGCGACCCGAGGACGTCAAGGAGCTGCGCCGCTTCGCCCGAGCCACCATCGCCGGGGTCACCGGTCGCATCGCCCGCGCGGGCGAGCCGCGCCATGTGGTCGCGACGAGCAAGACCTTCCGCTCGCTCGCCCGCATCACCGGTGCCGCCCCGTCCAGCGAGGGCCCGTTCGTACGCCGACGTCTCGACCGCGAGGACCTGCGCGCGTGGGTGCCCAAGCTCGCCGCGATGACCGTCCACGAGCGGTCGGAGCTCCCCGGGGTGAGCCCCGGGCGGGCGCCGCAGCTGCTCGCAGGGGCGCTCGTCGCGGAGTCGGCGATGGACCTCCTCGGCGTCGGCCACCTCGAGATCGGACCCTGGGCGCTGCGCGAGGGCGTCATCCTCGAGCGGCTCGACCGGTTGGACCGGGACGAGAGGTGACCGTCGGGAGCGTGGTCGACCCCGCGGTCGGCCTGAGCACCGCCGAGGTCGCCGAGCGCGTCGCCTCCGGACGCTCCAACGCGGTCAAGGACCGCAACTCGCGCAGCCTCTCCGACATCGTCCGGGCCAACACCCTCACCTACTTCAACGCCCTCATCGGCTCGCTGTGGGTGCTCATGCTGGTGAGCGCTCCGCTCATCGACTCCCTCTTCGGGCTCGTCATCGTCATCAACACCGCGATCGGAATCACCCAGGAGTACCGCGCGGCGCGGACCCTCGCGAAGCTCTCGCTCGTGGGCCAGGCCCAGGCGGTCGTCCGGCGCGACGGCACCGACGTCGAGGTCCCGCCGCACGACCTGGTCGAGGACGACGTCATCGCGATCCGCACCGGCGACCAGATGGCGGTCGACTCGGTCGTACTCGAGTCCCACGGGCTCGAGCTCGACGAGTCGCTCCTCACCGGCGAGGCCGACTCGGTGGAGAAGGAGCGCGGCGCCGAGGTTCTCTCCGGCTCGTTCGTCGTCGCCGGTTCGGGGCTCGTGCGGGCGACGAAGGTCGGTCACGCGTCGTACGCCTCGCAGATCGCCGACGAGGCGAGCAAGTTCAGCCTCACCCGCTCGGAGCTGCGCGACTCGATCCAGCGGTTCATCCGCTACGTCTCCTACGCCCTGGTGCCGGTCGCGATCCTGCTCTTCATCTCGCAGTACAACGCCAACGACGGTGACATCCGCGCGGCCATCGCGGGCACGGTCCCCGGCGTCATCACGATGGTGCCGGAGGGCCTGGTCCTGCTCACGAGCGTCGCGATGGCGGTGTCGGTGATCCGGCTCGCGCAGAAGAAGGCGCTCGTGCAGGACATGCCGGCGGTCGAGGTGCTCGCCCGCGTCGACGTGGTGTGCGTCGACAAGACCGGCACGCTGACCGAGCCGGGCATGGCCGTGCAGCAGGTCGTCGTGCTCGACGACGCGTTGCCCGTCACCGACGCGCTGGGCGCCCTCGGCGCGAGCGAGCCCGAGCCCAACCAGACCCTCGTCGCGATCTCGGCCGGCCACCCCGCGCCGACCGGGTGGCCGGTCGTGGCCACCGGGCCCTTCTCCAGCGCGCGCAAGTGGGCGTCGGCCAGCTTCGCCGACCACGGAGCATGGGTCCTGGGCGCCCCGGAGATGCTGCTCCCCGACGGGCACCAGGTGCGCGCGCGGGCCGACGGCCTCGCCGGCGCCGGAGCCCGGGTGCTGCTGGTGGCGCGCTCCGCGGCGGAGCCCGACGCCGAGACCGGCCCGGGGGAGCTCACCCCGGCGGCCCTCGTCGTCATCAACCAGACACTGCGCTCCGACGCCGCCGACACGGTCGCCTACTTCCTCGACCAGGGCGTGCGGATGATGGTCATCAGCGGCGACAACGCGATGACCGTCGGCGCCATCGCCGCCCAGGCCGGAGTGCCGGGTGCCGAGGCGCCGATCGACGCCCGCGAGCTCCCCGACGACTCAGCGGAGCTCGCCGAGATCCTCGAGCACTCCTCGGTGTTCGGTCGCGTCACGCCGTCCCAGAAGCGCGCGATGGTCGGCGCGCTGCAGAGCAAGGGGCACGTCGTCGCGATGACCGGCGACGGCGTCAACGACGTCCTCGCGCTCAAGGACGCCGACCTCGGCATCGCGATGGGCTCGGGGGCCGGCGCCACCCGCGCCGTCGCGCAGATCGTGCTGCTCGACGACAAGTTCTCGGTGATGCCCTCGGTCGTGGCGGAGGGTCGCCGGGTGCTCGGAAACGTCGAGCGGGTGTCGAGCCTGTTCCTCACCAAGAGCTTCTACGCGATGGTCGTCTCCGTGGCGACGGTCGCGCTCGTGCTTCCGTTCCCCTTCCTCAACCGCCACCTCACTGTGGTCACGGCACTCACCATCGGCACGCCGGCCTTCTTCCTCGCGCTGATGCCCAACACGGCTCGGTTCCGCAAGGGCTTCTTCGCCCGGGTCGTGCGGTTCGCGATGCCCGCCGGCGTGATCACCGCGCTCTCGGTCTATGCGACGTACGGCTACGTGACCGTGCTCACCGACAACGTCGAGGAGGCACGCTCCGCCGCCGTCGTCACGCTGTTCATCACGGCCTGGTGGGTGCTGCTCCAGATCGCTCGGCCGTGGAACGGCCTGCGGCTCGCGATCTGCGGGCTGATGCTCGTCGGTTTTCTCGGCGTGCTCCACATCCCGTGGCTCTCCGAGCTGTTCGCGCTGGAGTGGCACCCCGACCAGGAGGGCGTCGTCGCCGTCGGCATGGGCATCCTCGGAGCGGCGCTGATCAGCGTGGCTCGGGAGTTCTCGGGCCACGGCCGGGCGTCCGTGACTGGTGACCGCGACCCGATCGACGCAGGATGAGACCGTGAGCCCCCTGGTCACCCTCTCGACCGCCTCGACGTTCCCCGAGTCGACGGCGGCCGCCTTCGAGATGGCGGCTCGCCTCGGCTACGACGGCGTCGAGGTGATGGTGCTCACCGACGCCGTGAGCCAGGACCCCGTGGCCCTGCTGCGGCTGCGCGACCACTACGGGATCCCGATCACCTCCGTGCACGCACCCTGCCTGCTCATCAGTCAGCGGGTGTGGGGCACCGAGCCGTGGCCCAAGCTGCAGCGGGCCCAGGCCGCCGCCGAGCTGCTCGGCGCCTCGACCGTCGTCGTGCACCCTCCGTTCCGCTGGCAGCGTGACTATGCGCGCGACTTCGTCGCCGGTATGGAGACGATGTCGAACGAGACCGACGTGCGCTTCGCGGTCGAGAACATGTTTCCGTGGCGCGCGGCAGCTCGG
>JANMMN010000387.1:0-6456 GCA_031373405.1 Actinomycetes bacterium | reverse complement strand
GCACCGAGCATCCGAAGGTTGCGGTGCGCGGGGTGATGGTCGTGCAGGGCCACCTGGGTCATCACCGCGTCGAGCGCGATGGTGCCCGAGTGGTTGGCGACGACGAGCGCGCCGCCGTGGGACGGGACGTTCTCGATGCCGCGCGTCTCGGTCCGGAACCACTGCGAGTAGAGCGGACGCAGCGGTGCCATGAAGACGCGGTCGGTGAGCTCGGCATCGAACCCGAAGTCGTCGACCTCGTACTCGCCGGTGATCCGTCGGCGCAGGAAGTCGAGCCAGTCGGCGACGGTCGCGTCCAGGCGCGACGGCGGGCCGACGGTCTGCGGGAACTCCTCGTCCTCGGGCAGCTCGATCGGCTCGGGGGCGGCAGCAGCGGCCGAGCTCGATGCGACCGGGCGCTTGCGCGGCCTGGGTCCGGTGGCACCGGCCTGCCGGGCGGCGCGCGAGGCAGCCTTGCGACCACCCTCGTCGCCCCCGATCGGGATCACTGTGGCGTCAGGCACGACCCGTGGCCTCCTCGCGCAGACGTGTGGACAGCCGGGCCTCGGACAGCGTGGACGTCCCGAGGGCGTGGGCGATGTTGCGCTCGATCGCCTCGGCGCGGTGCTTGGGCAGCGAGCTGTCGAGCCCGCGCTCGTGCACGAACTCCACGAACGCATCGCGAGTGGTGTACGACGGCACGAAACCGAACGTGTCGCGAAGCCGGGTCGTGTCGAGGCCGCGGCCGTAGGTGAGGAAGCGGATCTGCTCGGGCGAGAAGTCGGCGAGACCCGCCCGACGGAACCAGCCCCCGACCGCACCGACGAGGGGAGTCGGCACGGGAATCATGGCCTTGCCCGCGAGCCGGACGGCTTGCGACAGCATGAGGACGCCGTCGCCGGCGACGTTGTAGGTGCCGGGGTGGTTGCCCAACGTCGCTTGGCGGATCACCTCGAGGCCGTCGTCCTCGTGCACGAACTGCAGCCGGGCGTCGTGCCCGAGCACGGTGGGGATGGCGGGCAGCCCGAAGTACGCAGCCATCGGGGTGTCAACTCTGGGGCCGATGAAGTTCGCGAAGCGCAGCGTCGTAACGGCCACCTCGGGGCGGCGTCGCGCGAAACCGCGGACGTAGGACTCGACCTCGACCGAGTCCTTGGCCCAGCCCGAGCGCGGTTGGCTGCGCGGCTCGGTGTCCTCGGTGAACATCGCCGGATCCTTGGGCCCCGCACCGTAGATCGACGATGACGACTTCACGATCAGCCGCGAGATCCCCTCGGCCTTCTGGCACGCCGCAAGCAGCTGCATCGTGCCGATGACATTGATCTCCTTCATCGACACGCGACCGCCGGCCTGCACGGGCGTAGACAGCACGCCCATGTGCACGACCGTGTCGACCCCGGCCGCGGCGATGACCTTGCCGATGATCGGGTTGCGGATGTCGGCGCGGACGAACTCGGCACTGCCGATGTCCGAGCGCGGCGGGACGATGTCGACGCCGACGACGCGGTCGATGCCGGGCTCCTGCGACAGGATGCGCGCTACGCGGCTGCCGAGGTGGCGGGAAACGCCGGTCACCAGAACGACGCGGGACACGTGACCTCCGAGGGCTCGTCTGCTCCGATGATGCCGTACCAGGAAACGCGACGGGCAGGCACCCCGAAGGATGCCCGCCCGTCGAGAAAGGGTCTGGTGCCGCTACTTCTTGTTACGACGCTGCACGCGCGTCTTCTTGAGCAGCTTGCGGTGCTTCTTCTTCGCCATACGCTTGCGGCGCTTCTTGATGACGGAGCCCACGGCTCGACCTCACTTGCCTCGTCCGGACAGCGACGCCCAACGGGGCACCGCCGAAAATGGGATGGCGTACGACGAAAAGTCGCACGCGACCAGGGCCAACCCTACCTGCTGCCGCGGGATGCCCCGACAGAGCACGGGTCAGGCAGTCTCGACGAAGGAGTCTCGCAGGTAGTCGTGGACCGCCTGCTCGGGCACGCGGAAGGAACGTCCCACGCGGACGGCGGGCAGCTCACCGCCATGGACGAGGCGGTAGACCGTCATCTTCGACACCCGCATCACCGAGGCCACCTCGGCCACGGTCAGGAATCGGACCTCGGAGAGAGGTCGCTCGTTGATCGCCATCGTTCACTGGTCCCTCGGACTCACGTGGCGAGATTCGGCTTCCCCACCGCACTCGCGACAACACGCCTCGCCCCTAGATCGACGCCCAGGCTAGTGGCCGAAGGGACTCCTGGGGAAGATGTGACGAAACTACCTCACCCAAACGAGCCACCCCCCTGCTGCCGCCGCCGACGACGACGACGACGCGAGTAACACCTTGAACCGACCTGTTCGGCGCCCCAACCGGTCGGTTCAAGGTGTTACTCGCGGGCCTGAGGACGTGAGGACGTGAGGACGTGAGGCGGGGGGGTGGGGGTGGGTTAGAAGCCGTGGTAGGGGTCGGCTGCTAGGCCGTGGTAGGGGAAGACGGCCTCCCGGGTGCGGAGCACGGCGGCGTCGATCGGGTTGGCGGGGTCGTAGCCCGCCTCCCAGGAGCGCACCCACGGGTCGCCGCCGTCGGTCATGAGCGCGGGGGTCTCGACCTTGAGCCGGTCGGTGACGAAGTCGCGCCAGGATGCCGGCAGCGGGGTCTCGGGCGCGACGGGCGCTCCCACGAGCTCCCCCACGAGATGCGACCAGGCCCGTGGGACGACGTCGATCCACGAATAGCCGCCACCGCCGGTCGCCACCCATCGGCCGTCGCAGAGGCGGTGCGCGAGGCGGTGCAGCGCCTGGTAGCTCAGGCGCTGCCCGTCGACCGAGAGGGCGAAGTGCGCGAGCGGGTCGTCGAGGTGGGTGTCGCACCCCTGCTGCGTCACGAGGAACTGGGGGCGGAAGTGCTCGAGGAGCTGGGGCACGACACCGTGGAAGGCGCGCAGCCAGCCGTTGTCGTCGGTGCCGGGAGGCAGCGCCACGTTGACGGCGTACCCGAGGCCGTCGCCGCCACCGATCTCGGTGGGGAAACCGGTGCCGGGGAACAGCGAACGGCCGGACTCGTGCAACGAGATCGTCATGACCCGCGGCTCGTTCCAGAAGGCCGCCTGCACGCCGTCACCGTGGTGCACGTCGACATCGACGTACGCCACGCGCTCCACGCCCTGGTCGAGCAGCCACTGGATCGACACCGCGAGGTCGTTGTAGACGCAGAACCCGGCAGCCGCACCCGGCATCGCGTGGTGGAGCCCCCCTGCGAGGTTGACCGCGTGCACAGCACGACCCGAGTGCACCTCCTGCGTCGCCGAGAGCGTCGCACCGCAGACCGCACGTGACGCCTCGTGCATGCCGAGGAACGTCGGGACGTCGTCGGTGCCGAGGCCACGTCGGAGCTCCACCACCTCGGGGTCGGCGGAGGCTCGCAGCACCGCCGCGATGAACTCGGGCTCGTGAACGGTCGCGAGCATCGCGTCGTCGATGAGCACCGGCGGCACGACGGTGACGTTGTCGCCGTCGAGCAGACCCAGCTCGCGCACGAGGTGCATCGCGAGCTGCACCCGGATGGGTGCGAGCGGGTGCCCGACACCGAAGTCGTACGCCGCGAGGGCGTCGTCCCAGACGACCGCCGCCGTGCCGGTCATCGGAGCACCCCAGGCATCACGGTCAGGTCACTGTCCTGACGCGAGCTCGTGCGAGCGGTCGCGTGCGGCTTCCAGCGCCGAGATGAACGCGGCGCGCACCTTGTGGTCGTCGAGCGTGCGCAGCGCCGCGACCGTGGTGCCCGCGGGCGAGGTGACGTTCTCGCGCAGCACGCTCGGGTGCTCGCCCGTCTCGCGCAGCATCGTCGCGGCACCGTAGACGGTCTGCACCACGAGCTCGCTCGCCGTGCTGCGCGGCAGACCGAGCAGCACGCCCGCCTCGATCATCGCCTCGACGACGTAGAAGACGTACGCCGGACCGCTCCCGCTGATCGCGGTGACGGCGTCCTGGTGCTTCTCCGGCACCCGCACGACCTTGCCCACCGCGCGCAGCAGCGACTCGGCCTCCGCGAGGTGCGGGTCGTCGCAGTGCGCGCCAGCGGAGATCGCCGCCATACCCTGGTCGACCAGCGCCGGCGTGTTGGGCATGACGCGCACGACAGGCACCCCGTCGGGCAGGTGCGACTCGAGGAACTCGGTGGTGATGCCGGCCGCGAGCGACACGACGAGGGCGCCCGGACGCACGTGCTCGGCGATCTCCTGGCACAGCGCGCCCATGTCCTGCGGTTTCACGACGAGCACGAGGGTGTCGGCGCGCTGCGCCGCCTCGACGTTGGTGACGACGTCGACGCCGTACTTCTTCTCGAGCTCGGCGACGCGCTCGGGACGCCGTTCGGTGACGACGAGCTCGGCGGCGGGACGACCCGCGCGGAGCAAGCCGGACAACAGGGTCTCCCCCATCACGCCGGCTCCGAAGATCGCGACAAGACCCATGATCGGCGTCAGCCCTTCGAGGTGAGAGTGCGAGCGAGGAGCCCCAGGTTGGCAGGGCGCTCGGCGAGGCGGCGAACGAGATAGCCGTACCACTCGTCGCCGTAGGGGACGTAGACACGCATGCGCTCACCCTCGGCGGCGAGCCGCTTCTGCTCCTCCGGGCGTACGCCGTAGAGCATCTGGAACTCATAGCTGCCCGGTGTGCGCTCGGTGCGGATCGCCAGCGCCCGACCGATCTCGACGAGCCTCGGGTCGTGCGTCGCCAGCATCGGATAGCCGTCACCGTGCATCAGGATCTTCAGGCACCGGACGTAGGCGCGGTCGACCTCGGCCTTGTCCTGGTAGGCGACCGACTCGGGCTCGTTGTAGGCGCCCTTGCACAGCCGCACCCGCGAGCCCTCGACCGCGAGATCACGGCAGTCGGACTCGGTCCGGCGCAGGTAGGCCTGCAGCACCGCTCCCGTGCCGGGGAAGTCGGTGCGCAGCTCGCGCAAGATCCCGAGGGTGGAGTCGGTGGTGGTGTGGTCCTCCATGTCGAGGGTCACCGTGGTGCCGAACTCGGCCGCCTTCACGGCGATCGCCCGAGCGTTCTCGAGCGCGATCTGCACGCCGTCGTCGGGCAGCGCCTGGCCCACGGCCGAGAGCTTCACCGACACCTCGGCGTCGGCGGTGAGACCGGCCTCGTGCAGTGCGCCGAGCAGCTCGAGGTAGGCGTCGCGGGTGGCTTCGGCCTGCGCACGGTCGAGGGTGTCCTCGCCGAGGTGGTCGATGGTGACGACGCGGCCCGACGCGACGAGCTCGCCGGCCGCGCGCACGGCGTCCTCGGTGCGCTCCCCCGCCACGAACCGCGCGACCATGGCGCGCGCCGGCGGGGCGTCGGTCGCGAACTGCTTGAGCCGCTCGTTGCGCGAGACCGACAGCAGCACGCCACGCAGCACGGGCACTCCTCGATCCGGGGGCGGCGACCCGCCCTGCGATCGTCAGGTTACCCGCGGGGCTGCGCCGAGGGGCCGGTTGGTGTCGTCAGAGCCGCCTGCACGGCCGGTCCGACCAGCGCGACGATCTCGTCCTCGGTCGCCGACGCGAGCGGCTCGAGCGCCAGGACGTAGCGCGACGTGGCGACACCGAGCAGGTAGGACGTCGCGAGCGTGACCCGCATCCGAGCGTCCGGCACTCCGAGCGCCCGCACCACGCGATCGACGAGCGCGGACTCGAGGAACTCGCGCAGCGACGCGGTCGCCTTCGAGGCACCGGCTCCGGCCTTCGCCAGATCTGCGAGCTGCTCGCGCGTCTCCGGGTCGTCGAGCATGCGCAACGTCACCCGCACCATCCGCTCACCGAGCCCGTCGACGCCCGGCGCGAGCAGCTGGGCGATCGACGCCGCCGGGTCGACCGGCAGGCGCATCGCTGCGGCGAAGAGCGCTTCGCGGTTGGCGTAGTAGCGCTTGACGACGTCGGGTGTGACACCGGCGGCAGCAGCGACACCCTTGACCGTCGTGTTGAGGTAGCCGCGTGCGCCGTACGCCGCGCGGGCTGCCTCGAGCACCTGCCGGGTGATGTCGTCGGAGCTGCTCATGGCGTGGCCTCCCTGGAGTCGGCCTCGCCGCCGAGGCCGAGGTGCGTGCGGGCGAACTCGAGCGACTCGGCCAGGTCGCGCTCGCGCTCGGCCCGGTCGAGCGCCCTGCGCGTGGAGATCTCCACGACGACCTGCCCCTGGAACCGCGACCGGCCGAGGCCGGCGAGCAGCTCGGCGCAGGGCTGCGTGCCGCGTCCCGGCACGAGGTGCTCGTCGCGGTTGGAGCCCGAGCCGTCGGCGAGGTGGATGTGCACGAGCCGATCGCCGAGGTCGGCGGCCATCTCGAGCGCATCCGACCCCGACACGGACGTGTGCGAGAGGTCGAGCGTGGTGTGCCGGTAGTCGTCGTCGCGGACGTCCCAGCTCGGCTGGTACGCCGCGAACTCCCGAGCTGCCGCGCGCCACGGAAACATGTTCTCGACCGCGAAGCGCACGTCGGTC